>DASXVS010000026.1 GCA_036504095.1 Armatimonadota bacterium
CAGTTCCCGTATTCTCTCCACGGTCCCTCCTCGTAGCATACGGCCACCTCCTTCCCTTACAGGAAAGGGTGGCGCTCTCGCCTACAGGTGGGGAATTTTCAACCGCGCCCTTTTGTCCATTTTACACCCGCCGCTGACAGCTGGAACGGGAAGAGCCGGTACCAGACGGATGCCAACAGCCTGATGCTGATGGGCAACCGGCCCGTACGGGCGATCCCGCCATCGGCCGGTTCATCAGCCAGGACCCCGCGCAGGACGAGAGCAACTGGTACTCGTATTGCGGCAACAGCCCGTTGGTGGCCGTGGATCCAAGCGGGCTGAGGCTGGTATCGCAGGGATCGCCAAAGGACGATAGTGATGGCGGATTCTTGGGTTATGACTCCTGGGGAGCTTACTTCAAAGACGTAGGTGATTTCGCCAAGGGCGAGGCAAGTGCGCTGAATCCTGTTGAAGCAGTGAAGGGAGCGGTTGATACAGTCAGCTTCCTGAATCAGAGCCATTGGAGCTGGGGATCGTTCAAAGATGTCGGCAAATCCCTTGTCGATGGGCTTAACCCGTTCAACAAGACAGACGACATGGCGTCCGCCGGTCGCGCCACGATGAATTTGACGCTTGCACTTTCGCCCGCCATCAAGAGGATCCCTAACCCGACTTCGATTGCACTAGAGGGACCTTGGCGACTGCCCAACACAGGTGGGGTTACGCTCATTAAGGTGTATCAACATGGTGAACAGCTAGGAAGACTTGACTGGCATCGCTTGCCTCGTAAGAACACCATTGTTCCAATTGCCCGCGGACGGTCTCTGCCGCACTATCATCGCTTGCCTTCCCTTGGGCAGCATCATCCGTGGCAGGGAGGTTGGTGATGACACGTCCGGAACAAGCTGCTGTGATATCGCGAGCTATTCGACTGACAATTTCAAGTCCGCGCCGAGCTGATGCAGACCAATTTGCGGAGTTGGTCAATGGCCTCGCTCCTAAGTGTTCCGAGGCTATCCTTGAGGACTCGGAACTCAGATCCGCCTGGAGATTCGCTGAGTCTTTTTCCCTCTCGTGGACTCACGAGGACAGGGATATGGACGGGCTCCGATGGGCAGAGGCCTGTCAAATGATGGAAGATCTGGCGAGGCAGCTCGATTCCGGATTTCCCGTTACCGACATGAGGATCTTGCGGTATGGCAGGTGATAAGCCTGCGAGCTGCGCAGAAGGCGGATTACGAAAGCGGCCTGATCCTGATGGGCAACCGGCACTACGATCCCGCCATCGGCCGGTTCATATGCCAGGACGCCGCGCGAACCGGAAGACGGTTGCTGGAAGTTGGAGGTGAGACCAAGCGTCTTCCAACTTCCAACATCACACTTCTAACTTCAGATTTGGGGAAGCGGTCCGGAAACGGGCCGCTTCCCCGACTTGCCCTTACTTAGCCCCGCTTACGGGTTGATGTCCTTGCCTTTCACCTTTCGCGCGATGCGCAGGGCGTCCCTGATATCAATAACCTCCGGAGTGTCGCCGGTGACAACGTTGAGGCGGCTGAACTGGGAGCCGGCCGGTTCGAGGCCCCCGGCAACCCGAAGGGCGCTCACCACGTCGGCCAGAACGTACAGGGATGGCGCGACGCTGAACGCGGCGCTGTCCAGTGTGAGGGCGCCCGCGGTGGCTGTGAGGATGTATCCGTTTCCGGCCAGGTCGATCGCCAGGTCCGTGAACGTGGCGACGCCGGCAACGGCGTTGACTGTGAGCGTGCCGCTGAGGATCGCGCCGGCTGTGCCTGTTCCGGGTTTGAGCGCGATGGTGACCGGTCCGGTGTAGCCGGAAAGTACGACGCCGGAGCTATCCTGTACCGTTACCACCGGCTGGACGGCGAACGGCAGCCCCGGCGAGGCCCCGCCCGGCTGAACTGTGAACGCGGCGGAGCCGAATGAACCGGTGGTGAGAGTGACGCTGGAGACGGCCGGCGTTCCGGTTCCATCGCCCTTGAGGACCAGCTCGTACTGGAACCACCGGGCGCCTCCGCTGATGTCGGCGTCGAGGCTGCTGGGTGTGATCCAGTCCGTGAAGTTGCCTTCCGTGTTGGCGAATCGATATCGAGCCTCTACTGTGCCGGGCGACACGTTCGTTCCCGCCACTGTGAAGTGTTTGAGGTTGGTCAGTGAACCCAGATCGATCATCTGGGACTCAGCGGTCCCCGAGTAGACGCGGTTTGCGCCATCGTCCACCATCGGAATTCGGGCGGTGAGCGCCTGCGCACCGAGAGCGGTGGTGATGCGGCCTCCCGCGGTATACAGGCTGCCGTTCCACGCCTGGCCATCCAGGTCTATCACGGCCTGCGGGTACACGATGGAGAAGTCCTGGGCGGTGGCGTCAACCCACGCGCCCGGCATGCCGGAGGCATCGAGTTTGGTATAGGAAATGCCGGCGGACAGCGTCGCCGGGTTGTTGCGGTTGTTCGGATCGGTGTTCAGGCGCCCGGCAACCGAGAGAATCTTGCCGCGAACGAGGTCGGCGGCCATTCCCCAGTGCCCGCTGTATTCGGGGAGATCGCCGGGATTGTCCATCACGGATGCGGCGTAGGCGGGGTCATTCGTCAACCGAACCCAGGGGGTAAGGTCGCGGTCCGGCTGGACGGAAGTGATGTCTTCGGTGTTTGTGAGTTCCGTGCCGGGGTTTATCTGGCCACCGACCGAGTAGACGGTGTGGTTGTTGACGATGGTGCGCTGGTATGTATGGGTCGAGTTGATCGGCCGCGCAACGTACCACGTGCCGAGCGAGCCGTCCGGCTTGATTCGTGCCATGTAGTTCGCGTTGGAAGTTGGCGCGATCGTGCCGCCGCTCACCAGCACCCATCCATCCACCACGCGGGCGCTGCCCAGCGACTTGCTGGAGGGGAGAGGTGTTGCGGCCGCCCAAGGGAAGCCGGCCGCAACGGCGGTGGCGCCCGGAGGCAGCGAAAGCGACCCGTCCGCGTTCTGTTTCGCGTACCACACGGTGTTGATGGTCGCCACGGACACGTCCACGCCGGCGACGACGTAAATGAATCCGTTGTATCCGAAGCACATGTTGTTGATCTGCGCGCGCGGCGCGGGGAGGTCATTCGGACCGCCGGTGAAGGAGTTGGCGGAGGTTCCGCCGGTTACCCACGGGTTCGGCGTGTCGGTTCCGTTGCCGCCGATAGCGCCGGTGGAGTCGATGTTGTTGTACCAGACATTGCCGTAGTACGTTCCACCGCCGCTGCGTCCGCCGATCACGTACATGTATCCGTTGTAGACGACCACGCCCTCGTGATGGCGGGCCGCCGGCAGGTCAGGTCCGGCGACGGGCGCGGCGGGCACGCCCTGCATCGCCAATCTGAACAGGCTGCCGGTGGCCGGCGCTTCGAGATTCGCGCGCAGCGAAAGCGCAACGTCACCCGGGCTGGCATGGGTTACGCTGGCCGCCGCGCCGCCGAGAACGTTGGTCACGAAGGCTGAAACCGGCAGTGTGCGGGCCGGCAGGCTGGCGTCGGCCGGGGCGAGCGTCGGGATGTAGTAGTAAGTCGTTCCGGGCGCCAGGCCGGTGATCAGATACGTGTGCGAAGTCGCGGTTCCGGTGTCATCGACCGGCGTAGTGGGCGTCGTGGTGACGCCCCAGACCATCGTCGCCGTGGCGGCGATATTGGTGTCGAAGGATATCGTGGCGGAATCGGCGCCCGCGTTGATCTTCAGGTTGGAGAAGATGACGCTGGCCGGAACCGTTACGTGGCCTTCAACGTCCAGAGTCGGGGACGGCGGCACGGAGAACAGCGGAGGCGTGAGATAGTATCCGGATTCGGGCCGGTAATACAGAACCGTGCCGGGTTTGTATCCGGCGACTGTGGCGGTATGGCTCGTGGTCAGCGCGGTGGATTCGATCTGTTTGGTCAGGCTGCCGCTCGCGGTTCCGTAGTGGAGAAGCGTGGTTGCCGGTTCGTTGGTGGTCCAAGTCACGTTTACGCCGTTGTCCGTTGCGGCGGCGGTTACATCCGAGATCGTTAACGGCGTTGTGGTGAACGTCTTTTCCGCGCTCACCGCCGGAGTCAGCGTCCCCGCATTGGACGTAACACGGTAGTAGTACAAGGTGTTCTGTTCGAGATTGTCAACCGTCACGGAGTGGTTGGTCACCGGATCCGGCATGGACACCATCGTGTACGCGCCGGACGTGGGGCCGTATTCCAGGATGGAGTCGGACTGGATATCCGTCGTCCACGTGACGGTCGCGCCATGGTATGTGACCGCGGCGGTTGGACCGGTGAGCAGCGTCACTTTGGTCGCGGTGACAACACTGAAGTCCGGGCCGCGGGTGATGTCGGTGCTGCCGTTATCCACGGGAGCGACGAGGCCAACCCGGCGCGCCGTGGTGCTGGTTGTGCCGGCATAGGTCGCGTAGGCGATGTTGCCGTTGTAATAGGTTGTTCCATCGAAGGTGCCCGTTGTGGCGATCGCTTCCGGCCAGTGATTCAGCGACGGTTTGGTTCCAGTGCCTGTCGTGGCGCTGGACGCTACCGATTGGCCGGCGATATCGGCGCCGGTGGACGGGTTTACACCCTTGATGACGCCATCGCCGGAGCCGGTATTGGCCCCCAGGTTATTGCAGGACACCCAGAGGATAGTTTCGTCCGGTGAAAGCGCCACCCAGGCGTTCGTGCCTGTATTGCCGGTGAATGTGGTGGGAGCGGAGACGCTGAACCCGCCCGCTGAAGACCAGGATGCCGGGTCGCTGACCGGCTGCCCCGCCGCGCGGACGAACTTCTGGACGTAAAGCGCTGTCGTGCTGGACTGTCCACCGAGCCAGATCGTGTCCTCTGCCCGGTTGATCGCGATGGAGCGTATGAGGTTGCAGTTCGCGGCGAGGCTTGCCAGCGGGATGATTGTGACCGGCGCCACGGGCGTTGAACCGAACCGGACGTACATGATATCGGACCGGGCGTCTGGGCTTGTGGAGATGGAAAATCCGTTTCGAGGCGACGCGGAGACATAGAAGAATTCGGCATCGGTGCTGGTGCCGAATCCGATTGAGCCACGCGCGTATACGTTGTTGGTTGGAGCGCCGCCAAACTCCGCCGCCACGTTCTGGGCAATCGTATTCGCCTGGCTTGCGTTGCCGTTCAATACCTCGATGACACCTCCGGTCCCGGCCGCGCCGCTCTTCAGTCCGGAGCCTGCCACGGCGACCGTGCCATCGCGGAGGACAGATGTAGAGGTGGAGAATCCCTGGGTGGTGTTGTCAACGCCGGCGGCATAGATGTGCGACGAACCCACCAGAGCATTGGACATGTCCGGCTTATACACGTAAATGCCGTCACGAGCGTTCGTGCCGCTCGTGGCCATCGTTGGCCAGTAAATCAGGTTGTGGTACAAGCTGCTGCTGAGAATGTTGGCGGAGCCGTTGTATGACCAGCGCCCATCGGTGCTGGCGGAACCCACAACTGGGTCTACAATCTGCGCCATCGTGGTGACGGGATCGCCTTTGGTCGTGATCTGGGCGAAATACTGGCCGCCCGGAGCCGGTCCACCGGAGTCCTTGTCGCCGTTCCATATGACCTGATTGGCCAGGGCCACGCTGTGAGCGCCCGCGGTCCACTGAGCGGACGTGATCGCGGGGTTCGATGTGGCATTGAGGGTCTTGACAAGCACGGGCGTGGTTGCGGAAGTGTAAATGCGGACCGTCATGTCCGTCACGTCCGTCAACAGGTTGTAAGAAACGTCGTAGGTGGAACCGTTGAACGTCACGTTCACGTTCCACGTCATCACCGCAGCGCGTCCCGGCGAGACCACAGCCAGGAAGCCGAAGGCCGCGAAAGCCATCAGCGTCACGCGCAGACTCGTGAAAAGCTTCGACATGCGTGTTCCCTTTCGATAATGGGATGGGGAGTACTGCCGGACTTCGTCAGGCCAAACAGATGAATCGAGGCAAGTGCTGGTCCATAGGTGTCGTTACCCGGTACCCCGGAGATGAATGAGACCAATCAGGCATTGGTCTTGTTGAGAGTGCGCCCAACGGACGCGTCAGCCCTTTGAAGGATTCTACCATACAGGCAGATCGCGCGGCAACCCCCTGAAGCGGGAAATTGGCGCTAGCCCGGAAAGTGGGAAGCGCTTATGTGCGCGTGTGTCGAATGGAGCCCCGAGCACAACGTAGAAATGCACCGGAGAGGGGCGACGCGAATGGGCGCCGGGCGCGCCGGGGACCTGAACTACACCTCCACACCGCAGAGGGGATGCGATTCCGCGGGCTCGGCGAGGAGTTCGTGGATGGATGTTGAGCGGAACGCGCTTTCCATGGACCCGATGGCATTATCGATTCGGCGATGGAGCGGGCAGAGTAGCTTGCCGTGATTCACCAGTCCCAGCGGACAGGATTGGATGCGCGCGATGGGGTCCACAGCCTGCACAACGTCGTAGACGCTGATCTCCGAAGCCGGACGGGCCAGCACGGATCCGCCCCCCATTCCCCGATGCGACGTGATGATGCCGGCCCGCCCGAGGCTCTGCAGCACTTTGGACAGGTAGTCTGCCGGCACCTTGGTCGCGGCCGCAATGCGATGCGTCGTCTGGGGCGCGCCATCGCTGTCCGCTAACATCACTATCGCCCTCAGGGCGTACTCCGCGGTTTGTGAGATCATTTGTTGGCTCCAATCAATTCTGGACCTTGACATCCACTTTATATCAAGCGTACAATGGTTTTGTCGATAATTGGATATACTTATCCAGAATTATCCCACGTTATCGGGGTATCATCCATTGGACCGGGGCGTGCGCCCGGGTCCGGCCGGACGGTGAGTTGAGGAGGCAGCGATGCAGTACAGACGGTTGTGGATCGGGATGGCCGTGGTCATTCTGGGGTCGTTCGCGGTGCTGGGCTGGTTTGGGCGCGAGATTTACCAGCAGGCGCCCCCTATCCCCTCTCGCGTGGTGACTACGGACGGCACGACGCTCTTCACGCAGCAGCAGATCGAGGATGGTCAAAATGTGTGGCAGTCCACCGGAGGTCAGGAGATCGGCACGGTGTGGGGACACGGTGCGTACGTGGCGCCGGACTGGACGGCGGATTTCGTTCATCGCGAAGCGACGTACATCCTGGACAAATTGGCCGTGGCCCATTCCGGCAAGCCGTATGCGGATCTCGACATGCCCACGCAGGATATGCTGAAGGCGCAACTCCGCGAGGAAGTGCGCACCAACACGTTCAACCCGGCAACCGGCGTCATCACGGTATCCCCGATGCGCGCCGAGGCTATCCGGGCCGTCGGCGAGCACTACGCGGACCTCTGGGGTACGGCCCCCGACCTCCAGAAACTGCGCGACGCCGACGCCCTGCCGCCCGGGATCATCAAGACGCCGGAGCGCATGGCGGCCATGAATGCATTCTTCTTCTGGGCCTCCTGGGCCTGCTCCACCAACCGGCCTGGCCAGGCGATCACCTACACCAACAACTGGCCGGGTGAACCCCTCATCGGCAACGGGCCCACCCCCGCGATCCTGGTATGGTCCGTCGTCAGCGTTGTATTTCTTCTCGCCGGCATCGGTGTGCTGACGTGGTACTACGCCGCGCTCCGCCGGCGCGAAACGGGCGCAGAGACGGACGTACCGGCCACCGATCCGCTCACCGGCCTGAAGGCCACGCCCAGCATGAAAGCCACGCTATGGTATTTCTGGGTGGTGGCGGCGCTCATTCTGGTCCAGATCGGCCTCGGCGTCGTCACGGCACATTATGGCGTGGAGGGCAATTCGTTCTACGGATTCCCGCTGTCCAAGTTCCTCCCCTACGCGGTGACGCGCTCCTGGCACCTCCAGCTTGGCATCTTCTGGATCGCCACGGCCTGGCTGGCCACGGGGTTGTTCGTCGCTCCCGCCGTCTCCGGGTATGAACCCAAGTTCCAGAAGGCAGGCGTTGTCTTCCTCCTGGTGGCGCTGGTCGCCATCGTTGTTGGCTCCATGGCGGGTGAGTGGCTCGGCGTGATGCAGAAACTCGGCTACACCGCCAATTTCTGGTTCGGCCATCAGGGCTACGAATATATCGACCTTGGCAAATTCTGGCAGGCGTTCCTCCTTGTCGGGCTTTTCATCTGGCTCGCCCTGGTGACACGTGCGCTGGCGCCGGCATTCAAGAAGAACCCGGAGGACCGATCGCTGCTGGGCCTCTTCCTCATCTCGTCCCTCGCCATCGCGGGCTTCTATGGCGCGGCTCTGATGATCGGCAAGCATACGAACCTGGCCATCGCGGAATACTGGCGCTGGTGGGTGGTCCACCTGTGGGTTGAAGGCTTCTTCGAGGTATTCGCCACAGTGGTCATCGCCTTCCTCTTCACACGAATGGGCCTGCTTCGCACCCTCACGGCCACGTCTGCCGTCCTGTTCAGCACCATCGTCTATCTCGCCGGCGGCATCATCGGCACGTTCCATCACCTGTATTTCACAGGCACGCCGACCGCCGTGCTCGCCCTGGGCGCCTCGTTCAGCGCTCTGGAAGTCGTTCCCCTCGCGCTGATCGGTATTGAGGGCTATGAGAACCTGACGATGAGCCGCGTGCGTCCGTGGGTGGCCAATTATAAGTGGCCGATCTACTTCTTCGTCGCGGTTGCGTTCTGGAACCTGGTCGGCGCGGGCCTGTTCGGCTTCCTCATCAACCCACCCATCGCGCTGTACTACATGCAGGGGCTCAACACCACACCCGTGCACGGCCACACGGCCCTGTTCGGGGTCTACGGAATGCTCGGCATAGGGCTGATGTTGTTCTGCCTGAGGGGGCTCACCAGCACGCGCCCCTGGAAGACCGGTGTGCTCTCCTTCGCGTTCTGGGCGATCAACATCGGGCTGGCCCTGATGGTTCTGCTCAGCCTGCTGCCGGTGGGCCTTCTGCAAACGTGGGCGAGTGTTGAACACGGGATGTGGTATGCGCGAAGCGCGGAATTCCTGCAGACGCCACTAATGGCGCATCTGCGTTGGATGCGCGTGTTCGGCGACGTAACCTTCAGCCTGGGGGCCGTTGCCCTCGGCTGGTTCGTCGCGGGTTTGAAAACGGGATGGTCGTTGGAGCCGGAAAATACTGAACGGGACCGCGAATTGGCGGTCCGCTAGGGTAGAAAGGGCTTCGGAGCCCGACCTACGAGTCGAAAGGAAAACAATGGATTACACGTACATCAACGAACTGGCGGCAAGGGTGCAGATTCCCGAGAATGGCATCATCAGCACCACGATCAGCGCGGACGACAAGTTCAAGGTCATGCTGTTCGGCTTCGATACCGGCCAGGAGCTCTCCGAGCACACGGCATCGGTGCCCGCCCTGATACAGATCGTCAGCGGCAACGCCGACCTCACGCTGGGCGGAGACCCCCACCCCGGCCCGGCCGGAAGCTGGGCGCACATGCCCGCCAATCTGGCGCACAGTGTCCTCGCGAAGGAACCGACCGTAATGCTGCTGATCATGGCAGTGAAATAGCCGGAACCGGCGCACGTTTTCTAATGGAGTGAACGGAATGAATGCAACCCAAACACCCGGCGAATTGGTCCGGGAGCGGCCCGGACGCGCTCGCGTGCTGGACAGAATCGGAATCCTCTACAACTGTGAGGCCGAAGGCTCGCTCGCAGATGCGTGTCGCCAGAACGGCCTCATGCTGGACCATATATTGGGCCTGCTGGCCGCGTCCGACAAGGCTGAGCCGCTGGATGGAGGGCGCGACTGGACAGGCGCCTCGATGGGTGAACTCGTGGACAACATCATCGCCGAGCACCACGATTATCTCCGCGAGGAACTGCCGCGGCTGAGCCGCCTCCTCGGCAAGCTGGCCGCCAACCACGCGGATCAGGACCCAAACCTGCCCGAGGTGGAGACGGTGTTCACGGGGCTTCGTCAGGAACTGGAACTCCATCTGGCGAAGGAGGAGCAGGTGTTGTTCCCGATCATCCGCCAGATTGAAGCGGGAAATGCTCGAGCCGCATCGCATTGTGGGAGCGTACGGAACCCGATCTTCGTGATGGAGCGCGAACACGTCGGCGCCAAAGAGGCCCTCGCCAAATTGAGCCGGCTCACCAACGCCTACACTGCTCCGGAGTGGGCGTGCACTACACACGTCGCGGTGATCGAGAGCCTGGGGCACCTGGACAACGATCTGAACCGCCACATCTACAAGGAAGACGTGGTCCTCTTCCCGAAGGCCATCGCCACGGAGGCGGCAGCCTGATGACCGGGGTCACCCGCCTGAAGTCCGCTCCGACGGAAGGGGTATCGGCGACGCTCACAGGGCGCATTGGTGCGCCGCCGATACCCCACGAACACGGCGCGTGGGTGATGCTGCTGCTGCCGATGCTTACCGCGTTCGCGGTCGCGCGCCCCTCGGGCTGGCCACAGGTGCTGCTTCTCACCGCGGCAGTGACGGCGGCCTATCTCGCCAGGCACCCCGCCGATCTGCTTCTACGCGGCAAGGGGCAACGCGGATCAGCATTCTGGATGACCGCCTACGGCGCGATTGCGGTGGCGACGGCGGTCCCGTTGATCGTTTTCTGGCACGGAGCGGCCCTGCTGGGCGTAATGTGCATCGCCGGGTTATTATTCGGCCTCCATGCTGTGCTCCTGGGCCTGCCCTCGAAGCGCCGATGGGACCGCTCGGTCTTCGGCGAAATGCTGGCCGTCGTCGGCCTCACCCTCAGCGCTCCCGCGGCACTCGTCGTCGCGCGCGGGACCTTCACGCCCGAGGCCTGGGTCCTCTGGGCCGCGTTCGCGCTTTTCTTTGCGGGTGGCGTACTCCATGTGAAGACGCTGCTCGGCGGAGCCAGGCACAAAGGCGCGCTCGATTTGCCGGTTCGCTGGCGGCTGGGGCGGGCCAGCGCATTGTATCACGCGACGCTGCTGATCCTGGCGCCGGCAATGGCCGCCCAGGTTGGTTTGAGTATGGCGATGGTGACCATTGCTGTTGTGCCCGTATCGCTACGAGCGCTCTGGGCCGTTGGCCGGCTGAGTCGCCGCTTACCTCCCCTCAAGTGGGTGGGCGCTTTGGAGTCCGTTTACGCTCTGTGGTTCGCCGCCTGGTTTGGGGCAGCCATGCTCTCCCGGTAGGTCGGGCCTCCGTGCCCGACTCACGGCAGTTCCGGTGTCCTACCGGATGAGGTGAAAGATGCAGATTGGTGAAGTGAAACCGATGGCCAATTTCGAGACGCCGCTGGCGCTGTTGAGCGACTGCCACCGTCGCGTAGAGAAGTTCCTCGGCGTGATAGAGACCGTTGCGACGGAAGGACGGGGTCGCGAACTGAGCGCCGAGTACCGCGCCGGCCTCGAAACCGCCCTCCGCTATTTCCAGCAGGCGGCGCCGCTCCATACCCAGGACGAGGAAGCCTCGCTGTTCCCGCGGATGCGGGAGGTCGGTGGTAACGACGTTGTGGAAGCCCTCGTCAAATTGGACGGCCTGGAGGCGGACCATCGCGCCGCGGAGCCACTGCACGAAGAGGTCGACGTGCTCGGCCGCAAATGGCTTGATGAGGGAACCCTGCCGCCGGAGGATACCGGACGCCTGGTGGAGGCCATCACACGTCTGCGCTCCATGTACGCGAGCCACATCGCCCTTGAGGACACGTTTGTATTCCCTCTGGCGGGCCGGGTCCTGGATGAGGAAAGCCTCTCCAGCGTCGGTCGCGAGATGGCGGACCGCCGCGGCATCCCGACAGTCGTTACGCCGGGCTTCAGCCGCTGCGCGGAAAGGCGAAACACCACTTCCTGATCCCGAACGACCACCAGAAGCAGACGAAATGACAAACGCGAAGCGATGAACGATGAATGTCCGGCAGGCTGCATCCCTGACGTGCCATCTTGAGCGGAGCGAAGGATCTCAACGGTTTGTCGAGATCCTTCGCTTCGCTCAGGATGACATCGTTTCGAACGTTTCTCCGCTCCTGAGCGTTGTTTTCTGCCCGAAGATTACGGCCGGCATCTCCAGCGACGCATCGTTGCCGACGGTTATGCGCAGCGTTGTCTGTGTGACCTCGAAGCGAAGCTTTTCGCCGCGCAGCCAGATATTGAAACGAAGCGCTTTCCAGTGCGCCGGCAGGGCTGGATTAATGGTCAGGCCTGCGTCGGTCAGCCGCACGCCGCCGAATCCGAACACCGCCGCCATCCACGCGCCGCCCGTGGCGGTGCCGTGCAGGCCGTCCGCCGTGTCCCCCCGTCCCGTCAGGCTTTCGTCCAGATCCTCCCCCGCCGTGATGATGAACTGGCGGTACGCCTCGTCCATGTCGCCGACGTCCTTCGCCGCGAGGCAGTGAATGACGTGGCTCATGCTGGAGAAATCCATACTCCGCTCCCCGTAGAAATCGCGGTTGGCGGCATAAACATCGTCGGGATAGTCCTCCCGCAGCAGGGTCATCGCCATGACCACGTCCGGCTGGTGGATTGCCTGGTACGGGTGGACGGTGAACCACCACTCCTTCTGGTCCTCCCGGAAGCCCGGCGGGATCGGCTTCAGCGCGTGAAAACCGTCGTACTGTTCGTACACCTTTGTCGCCGGGTCGAAGATAAGGCGAAGGCCATTCGCCACACGGCGCCATGCATCCGGCTCTCCATCGCCGATGTGCAGACGCTTCTTCACCGCGGCAGCGCTTTCGGGGCTTTCCTGCGAGAGTTGGTCCAGTGTGCCGGCGGCCCATCTCAAGGTCTTCGCGGCCATGACGTTCGTGTAGAAGTTGTCCGTGCTCTCGCAGTGGCCCTCATCGGGACCGGAGACGTCCTTCAGGTGATATACTTCACCGTCCCGCACGGCGCGGGATGCGTAGAATCGCGCCGACTCAACCAGGATGTCGATCCGCTTCTCACGCATGAAACCAGAATCCGCGGTTGCGTTCTTATACAGGTTCAGCGCGTAGGCTACGTCCGAGTCGATGTGTATGTTCGTGTGAACGAAGCGGTACCACGGCCCGAGCACCTCTTCACCGCTCGGCCCCGACTGCCACGCGAACTTGGCGCCGGCGTAACCCAGGCGCTTCGCGATGGCGCGGCCGTTATCAAGACCGAGATAACGGTAGTTCAGGCACCTTTTTGCCACTTCGGGCATCACGAAGGTGTAGAACGGGAGGATGTAGAGGTCCGTGTCGTAAAACACGCTGCCCTGGTACCACTCTCCCGTCAGCAGTTTGCAGGGGACGCTCAGCTTGTCCGTATGACGCGGAGCAGCGGAAATGAGCTGGAACAGGCAGAAACGGATATAGCGCTGGGCCAGGTCATCGCCCTCGATCTCTACGTCCGCCCGTTCCCACGCCTTGTCCCACCAGGCCCAGTTTTCGGAAAGAGCATGGTCGTAACCGGATTCGTGCAGCCCCATCTTATCGTGCCTCGGGACTATGGGGATTTCGAGGCGTTCATCCTCGGAAGTCGTGACCGTGGCAATTTGCTCCACCACCACCTGCCGGCCGGTTCCGATGTCGAAGTCCCACTCCACGCCGAAAAACGCGTCTACCTCTACCGCTCGGTCCCTCGCCTTCACCCCGCTGATTCGGCTGTGCGTGCGCGTCTCAACCTCGGCGCCACTGCCGGCCAGGCGGACTCTGACCGACTCGGGCGAGGCTTGAATTATGTCGAACTGCTTCTCGCCGTGAAGATTGGAGCGAACCGAGGCGTCCACTCCCGCGCGGATAGCGACCGGGCCGGAGTAATCGATGGAGGTAACGGTGTATCTCATCGCCACCGTGTTTATACGCTCCATGCACGCGATGCGCTCCATCAAGATGGCGAACGTCCGACCGTTCTTCGGGGTGATCTCGAACCTGTAGCGGTATTCCCCCGTGCGGAGATCGAGGAACTGCCTGAAGTCCGAGACTACACATGATTCGAGCGTCAATTCCTCCCCATCGACACGGACACTGATGTACAACGGGTTCGGCAGGTTGGCAACCGATGGGCGGAGTTTCGGTTCGTCGAACAGGCCAGCGTCAAGGTAGCGGCATTCAGCGCCGTTCGGCGGGATGGACGACGTCATGTCCGCTTCGCCGAAGATGCCGGCCACGATGGTCGTTGGGCAGCGACCTTCGCGGCGCTCAAGCAGATTGCCTTTCACCGCCAGGTAGCCGTTCGAGATGGTGAAGACGCTGTTCGCCGCTTCCAGAGCGTGGGCCGTTGTATCCGTGTTCGTGATGATCCAATCGTTATAGTTCACCGTGCTCCTCCAGGTACATTACCACATCGTCCAGCGAGTGGATCGTCCAGGCGTCCCAGTCCGCGTGTTCGCTCCGCCGGTCCAGACGGAATGAAGTGAACCCGAGTTCACGCGCTGCGTCCGCGTTTTCGGCCAGATCGTCCACAAACACCGATTCCTCGGCCGAGACGCCAATCGTCTCCAGCGCGATCCTGTAGATGGCAGGGTCGGGTTTCTCAACGCCCGCGAGAGCGCTTGAAACGAACGCAACGAAATACTCGCCGAGGTCCATGGCTTCGATGGAGGCCTTCAGCGATGGGAACGTGTTGCTGATGATAGCGAGGCGGTATCCGCGCTTCCGCAAGGCCTCAAGCGTACGCGAAACGTCCGGGTACGCTTCGAGCATTGAGTAGTAGGGGTAGCGCGCGCAAAGCTCGCGAGCGGCATCCGCGCCATCGGCCATACCCTGCGCGGACAAGAGGAGTTCGCCCCAGCGCCACCAGAACGCGTCTTCCTGCTCCGGCGTGACGACCTGCGTCGCCGGCGTCTCTTTGTGCGCTTTCCAGAAGATGCGGATCTCGTCTTCGGCGGTGATGTGAAGGTCCGGGCGGCCGAGCATCTCGGCGGCGGCGCGATTGCGCTCCTCTGAGCGCCGTTCGTGCCGGTGGCAGATCACGCCATCGCGGTCCAGGAATACGGCCTTTATCATCGCGCGCCCTTCACCAACAGCAGGTTGCGCAGCAGGATGAACTCCGGCAGGCCGCCGTGGACGATGTGCGCGGCAGCCTGGTAATTCTGACGTCCGGTGTCGTGGTTCGGCAGCGCGACCGCGCAGCCGACGCCCGCCGCTCGCAGCGAGATGATTCCCGGCTCGGAGTCCTCGAGGCCGATGCAACGCGCGTAGTCCTCGCGCGGGATCGACATCTGGTACAATGCGATGGCGTAGAGGTCCCGATGGGGCTTCAACCGCGCTTCGCTGGCGTCCGTCGCGCACACGAAGCCGTCGTAGAACGCGGCGTAATCGGAGAACGCGCTGATGATGGAATCGCGCTTCGCTTCCGGAATCGGCCAGGCCACGACTTCCTCGCGCATCACGTCGAATATCGCCTTGATGGTCGCGTGCGTCTCGTAAGCGATGGACGCGGTCACAAGCCCCACCCGCGCGGGCTCCGCCTCAAAGCGCTTGCCGAGGACCGAAAGCACCACCCGCGCGTCCGCTTCCGAGATGGCCCCGGCGGGAAGGTGCTTCAGGAGTTCCGGCGCCATTGCGGGAGCATCGTCACCCAGCAGGCCCTTCACCAGTGCGAGAAATACCGCATAGCCCGGCATCGGCTCCACCAGATGCCTCCCCGGCTCACCGAGCAACTCCTCCGAGAGTCGATTCCCCTCCCCGCGCTCAACCAGGCGCAGGATGGAGTGGTAGCGGTAGTAATAGATGTCCAGCACTGCGCTGATGAGCGCCGACCGGTTCGGCGCATCGAAAAGGCGCCCGAACCGGCCCACAAACCGCTGGGAAATGCCCGCGGCGTTTTCGCTCGAAACTTCGCCCGATGAGGTGATCCTTTTGAATTCGCCATCGGCCAGAAGCGCTCCCAATCCACAGTTAGCGGCGTCCAGCTTGATGTCCTTTCGCCGGTGGCGGTCGTCCATGCAGCCGAGGGTCCAGGCCAGCGACTCGAAGAACGCGTCGCGCAGCGCGGCGGGATCAAGCAGCCCCTCATACCGCCCCACCAGGAACTCCGTATGCCGAAAGTTGCTGTTACCGATGATGTACGGGTAGTCCTTCTCGTGATCGAGGCCGGACCACTGCTCCTTCGTCATCCGGTTGGTGAATCGGCGGACCATGTACTCAAGCGAGTGAACGGCCAGCGGCTCCGTAGTCGTGGACGTGCCGTCCATATCTACGGCGAAGGCGGCGATGCCGTCCAACGGTTCAGTCACGCGCGGCGCGAGCGGGTAATACTCGACCGGCGTGAAAACGTATTCGAGGTTGCGGACGACGGCGACCTCGGTTGACCCTAGGTCGCTGGCATTCTGCTGCATGAGCGCGGCGGCGTCCGCCGGGCTCAGGTATCGGGCAAGTTTATCCATGCGTTGGGGAGTGCCTCTGTTTCCTTGTGAAATCCACTGTACTTTAGCACGGGGGCGGGTCTTGGCAGCCGCGGGTTTGGGGGCACCGACCAGCGGCACAGCGCGAATGGTTGGGTCTCTAGGAGAAGTGATACACTCGATCGGTGGAAGCCTGTCGACGGACTGGAGTAGCAGCGGCCAGGCTCGAAACTGGGCGGTGGACAGGAGCCTCCATTCGGAAGGAACAGACTATGAGAGTTCGGATTGGATCCATAGCGCATTTTGGGGTCATCGCTACAGTGGTCTTTCTCCGCGCCCAGACAGCATACGCCCAGTCGTGGGTCACCTATAGCGCCGCTCTGGGTACGTTTCCCGAGGCACAGTGCTTCCAGAAGACTGTCGATGCCAATCCGCCACCGGGACCATACCCGCTCGAAATCGTAGGCGGAGACCTGCACCTGTCCACTTTGGGACTTCAATCCGACGGCGTGAACGGCGCCGCCGTCTACTGGCAACGTGGTGATGTTCCCATCGACTTCGGCAACGGGGTTGCCGTGGAAGCGCGCCTCCGGATCGCCAGCGCGCCGGACCGGGCGGTCAACCCTGCCACGGGGTGGCCGCGCCCCGGTTACTCGGTAGCGGTGTATGACGCGCACGGTCATATGTTCTGGGTGGGCTTTGGCAGCGGCCGGGTATTCCTTTCAAACACATCCTACGGCCTCTACGATAGCCCAAACACCGTGGACATGCCCTTTGACACCACAGACTCACACCACACCTACCGGCTTGCGGTGTCTACGACCGGCGCAACACTCGAGATCGATGGGGTCCAGCGCCTGGCCATGGCCGGACTTGGCCCGGTGGAGGGTACAGCGGGCGGTAACGGACAGGTCTGGTTTGGTGATGGGACCTACTGGGCGAACAGTGATTCATACACGTCCTGGGTCCGGTTCACCGGCGTGGGCAGCGGCCCGATCACCGGGGTGACAGGACCTGAGTCGGCGACGACATGTCCTGGGGGTGGCGCCTCATTCGCGGTCACGGCTTCCGGGTCCGGACCCTTCATGTATCTATGGCAGATCCAGACCGACCCGGGTGGAGGAGAAGCGGGCTGGCGCGGGCTTGGCAACGATCCGTTTCCCATGCCCTGCGGCGGCGGCGCGTTCGCCTACGCCTCACCCATCAATTCATCGGCGGTCAACATCGGCATCCACCCGTGCGCGGGAGTGAGCCAGTACAGAATCCGCTGCGTGGTGTCCAACCCCTGCGGAAGCGTCGCCAGCAACGAGGCTACGTACACCATCGAGACATACACCTTCGTGGATGCGCTGAAAGCGATGAGAATCGTGGGGGGCCTGAGCCAGGCGTCCGCGACGGACGTAGCGTGTCTGGGCCTCACCCACACGGGTTCAGTAACCCTGCGCGACGTTGTAATGATCGCGCGAAAAGCAGCAGGCATTGACCCGAACCCGTAGCACGTCTGGCATGCGTCGGTCGGCGCCAACAGCGCGGCCTGAGAACGGGCGAACCAGTAGTCGTCCGTTCTCAGGCTTTGCTGAGATGGCCTACCGCAATCGAACCAACCTGTCGGCGTTATCGAGCGCGAAGAGTTGCAGCACCCCGTCCTTTTCCACGTACGCCACGTCGAGCGGCTTCTCAAGCGTCGGGTCGCCGGCGCAGACACCGATTGCCTTGACGAGTTTCGTTTGCAGGGTCAGGGCATTCGCTCCGGCGGTGTACTCCAATACCTGCTTGCCCTCGGCGTCCGAAATGGCAACCTGGAAGGGTTCACCCGGCATCTTCGCGATGGCGATGCCCAACGCGCCGTTCGTGCTCACGCTTGCGTCCGACAGCGGGACTTCCTTGACAAGATTCAGCCCCGCGCCGTCGAACGTCATCCTTCGCACGGAAGCAACGCCCGCACCGGTGCGTCCGACCACACCGAATGCGCTCGGTTCAATCGGGTCCGCTGCTATGGCCATCGGCGTGAATGCCGGATCATCGTACTTTGCGACGTAGGCGGTGGTATCGCTCCAGACGACGACCCGGTGATTCCCGGTGTCGGCGATGGCGACGTATTCCTTCCCGGCCACGTTCAGGCACGCCAGTCCGCCGGCGTGATCAAGTTCCCGCATCTCCGCGCGGCTTCCGGGCGAGCCCGCCGTCCGGTCCGCGGTGAAGGTGAGATTCGTCGCGCCATCGGCGAATACGCGCCCATCCGTGGTGAGGGCCAGGCCGTCCTTTGCGATAATCCGGACGTATTTGTCGCCAACGTAGATACTGTCCCCGGGGTTGAGGCGGTCCGCCATCTTCTGATCGGCCAACGTCAGCGTCTGAGTCGTTGAGCCTGTGAACGAACTGCACGAAAAGTCGTTCATCTCGCTTCGCACTTCGTAGGCTCCGGTCGCATTTGGTACGGCGATGTCGAACCCGTACGCCGGCTTCGTGTCCGATCCTGTAAGCGTCACGTAGAACCGCTTCGGGTCTTTTAGCGACTGTACGACTTTCCGGGCCGTGTGACCGAATCGATAGTGATAGAAGAACTCCTCCGCAGGTGTCGTGCCGTCGAAGATGACCGCGAAGGGATTCGCGATTCCGGCATTGGTTGCCACAACAAGCCGGCCATCATTCATGGCCGAAACCCCCTTGCCGTTCTTCAATCCGCAAACGGATATCCGGCGAGGGAGGCTCTCCTTCCCATCTGCGAGACGTGTGACCTCGTAGATCGCCCGGAACCTCCCGGCGGAGTGGCCATCCGCTTCCGCCATGTCCTGGATCATAGGAGGCGTATCGCCTCCCGCCTCAAACTCGCCGAGTTTCTCCCGGATATAAGCCGGTTCCCAACTGCGGTAGAGCGCATACTTCGCTTTCGGCCCGTCTACGTCGATCGAGATACGCGCGCCGCGAACGGCGCTCACCAGTTTGAAATCGGGTTCGGGGGCGTCGGGGGCGTAGTTGGTCTTGATCGGCCAGGTCCATTCCTCGGGGTTCAACATCGCGTGGTGAAGCAGCGAGAGGCGGCTGTGAGCGTTAACGTCGCTGGCGCCGAGGATGGCCGCGTCCTGGTAGCTGCCGATCCTGACGGTGAAGATGTCAGCATTGAAGTCGGTGAGGCCGCCGTTCTGATCGCCGTAGAAATGCCGGACGCCGATCTTGTCCGGCTCACTGAGCTTGCCGAAAAAGGAACTGACGTCCCAGCAGCCAGTAGCGTCGGTCCTTCCGGCGCCAACCGCCCCGATGTGTGAATCGCTCCACCACGTGACTTCCGCGTTCGGAACAGGTTTCCCTGCGCGATCGAGTATCTGAACCTTCACCGTCTTCGGCGCCACGGTCCACCACGCCTCTAGGCCGGCGCCGCGAGACCCCACCAGATACCGCTTCATCAGTTCGCAGGCGGCGGGGCCAATCAGCGCATGCCCGTCACCGAATAGATCGGGCCCCCAGAGGTTTGTGCGCATCTGCACGGGGGTTCCGTCCGCCATCTTGCATTCCCGCAGCCAGACGGGCATCACGTAGTTGCCATAGAGGTCGCCGAGAGGATGGAAAAGGTGTTCAGTCTCGTGCAGTTCCGGGGAATAGCTCCAATCGTACTTCTCCCAGGTCTGGTTCTCACCCGTCCAGATATCAAGCTCTCGCCAGCCTTCCCACCACTCCTGAATCGCGT
This sequence comes from Armatimonadota bacterium, assembly GCA_036504095.1. Lineage (NCBI taxonomy): Bacteria > Bacillati > Armatimonadota > Armatimonadota bacterium. Next base: position 19,864 of record DASXVS010000026.1, read on the forward strand.
GCCAGGCGGCGAGGCGCTTAGCCTCGTCCGTTTCCGCGTCCGGAAAGCCGATCTTGTAACCATCAAAGAAGACGCGTTGGAGGACATCCTCGTTGTTTTGCGTCCGTGAACGCTCCCAAACGCATGTCTCCGCGTCTGCGAGTTTGCTCGAGAGATATTCCAGGCTGCACGGGTCGCCCAACACTGTCGGGACGCGGTCCGCCAGGGTGTTCTCACGGTGGATGGGGTGAAACGTGTGCGCGTGGAAGGCCGCCTCAACGCGGTTGTTGCGCAGCGTTCGATCCCCCGGGGCGTCGAGTTTCAGGACGAGCCAGCGTTCCCCCACCTGCTCTAGGTTGATCTTCATCCATGTGGCTTGCGGCGACATCTTGATCAGGCTGTACGGCCACTTCCCCTGGACTTTGATATGAATGTAGCTGGGATGCATCGGGTCGAACGGCGGGATGGGCTTGCCAATTTTCACCACTCGATCGGGCTTCCGCATGGTTGCCTCGCTGGTGTCCGCATTTCGCTGTTTGGCGCCAAACCAGACGGTCAATTTCGCACCTGCTGGGATCGGCGTCGCGCCGTTGTTCTTGATCGCAACGTCGTAGCCGAAGGTTTCACCCTTGAGGGGCCATCCGTAGTGCGGAGCCCCCTTGGTCAACGAGTAAAGCGGAAACCTCGAAGTGAAGGCGATCTCGGCATCCGGGCGTGGATCGATGCCGTGGCTCTTTCGGATGGCGGATATTGGCGTATCTCTCACGTATCCGAACACACGGCCCACGCCGGCGCCGATGATGCCACCCCTGGTATCCAACCGGGCCGCCATCGCGAATGTCTGGTTCGCTCCACTGAACCCCGGGAGCGGTTGGCCGGACATCGCCCTGCCTGTATATACCGGCCCCTGCTTCTTCTTCGTTCCGGGAAGCAAAGGAGCCGAGAAGATACTGTATGAGTCGGTTTCGGCTCCGGTCACAGCCAGCACGTCGAAGCCATCTTTCACGAAATCTGCGGAGACCGCCAGTCCGGGTTTTCCGCCACGCATCTTGGCGCTGACCATCGGGCTAAGCTTGCCGTCGGTCAGCTTCAGGAAATCGATACGGTTCGCCGTTATCAGCCCGATCCGGTCCCTGCCCTCGCCCCAGAAGTCTCCACAAACGAAACCGCCCGCGTTTCTGGCGACCGGGATCATTGCCTGCCGCCGCAAGATGGGGCTTCCCGGGGTACCGGTGACTCCCCAGACTTCGATCTGGCGGCCACGCGGGGACGAGGTGAGCACAAGCAACTGGTCCTTCTTCTGGCCAAGGAGGTCGCCCGCGGCTGATTGGAGCACCACCCCCTGGAGCTTTACAGAGCTTCCGCTCGACCACTTCCACGGCATCGTGCCGAACGCTTCGGGCGCCTCGGCGAAGAAGGCCCTGGTCCCGGAAGGGGCCTTTGTCAGTAGGACGGCGTATTCCTTGCCTACGCCCCCCGGCCAGAAATCGCCTACCGACAGTCCGCCGGGAATGACGCTGTTGTATCGCGCGCCGGAATCGACCCACCGGCGAAGCCATACCGCGTTCTTCGCCCGGAGGGGCGGCTCATACGCCGACAACCGGGCGCCCCGGGCGTCACGCTCGATGGTCACAAGATAGGGGTACCCGGAGCCCCAATGCTGAGGGCCGGCCTGGGATGAGGCAGCGCCTGAAAGGAGGAGCAGTGCTGCCAGACTCGCTTGGGAATGCTTCATTCGGCACATTTCTCCGTTTCTACAACGGGCGCGGCCGCCCGTTTGCTGGATGTGGTCTACGCAGTATAATGTGAGCAGCGCTTCGGTGTTGTCGAATGGCGGCGCCGTCAGCCTCTCCCTGCCGCCAGCGGCTCCTTTGGCGATCGCTCCCGGCAGCGTTTCCCCGCGTCCCGTTCGCCCGAAGCGGGCGCGATTCCAGTCAGTATGAAAACGGCTGCGCCTTCTCCTGGCTACGTCCGGCACGCGCGCCAAAACTATCGTGATTCGGGCGACCCGTGTTGACGGTTTTGTCCAGCCGCCATACAATGCGGGGAGGAGACCGAACCCAAAATGATGACTCGAATGCTGCTGTTTCTCTGCCTGATGCTTATCGCCGGAATGGTGATGGCGCAGGTTGCCGCGGCCACATGGCACGCGGCAAAAGCTCCGCTGATGACACGCTGGGCCAAAGCCGTTTCACCGCGCAACGCTCTGCCCGAATATCCCCGTCCTCAGATGGTTCGCAAGGACTGGCTCAACCTGAACGGCCTGTGGGAGCTTAGCATCCTCGCGGACGAACGCGGCACGGTCGCATCCAATCACCAGATACTGGTCCCCTACCCTGTGGAGTCCGCGCTGTCCGGGGTGATGGAGAGGGCGGAGCGCCTGAGGTATCATCGTACGTTTGAAATACCGCAGGCGTGGGCCGGTCAACGCGTAATCCTGCACTTCGGCGCGGTTGATTGGCAGGCGAAGGTATCGATCAACGGTGCCATGGTGATGGAACACGAGGGCGGCTATGACGGGTTCAGCGTGGACATCACGGACCACCTTACTGCCAGCAAGCAGGACCTGGTTGTCGAGGTGTTCGATCCGTCGGATGGCGGCAATCAGCCGCGTGGCAAGCAGGTGAACAAGCCCGGCGGCATCTTCTACACCCCGTGTACCGGCATCTGGCAAACCGTATGGCTCGAACCGGTTCCGCAATCCAGCATCAGGCAGTTGATCATCACCCCGGACGTCGAAAACTCCTGCCTCCGTCTCCGTGTGCGCGTGGATGGCAGCGAAGGAGTCGTGGTTCGCGCCGTGGCGAGGGATGGCAATCGAAACGTGGGCGCCGCTGAGGGCGCTCCCGGCGAAGAGATGAAGGTTCCCGTTCCTAACGCCAAGTTGTGGTCGCCGTCTTCGCCATTCCTGTACGGGCTTAACGTGTCCACGCGCCGGAATGGCAAGCCTGCGGACTCCGTTCGCAGTTACTTCGGCATGCGGTCGATTGATATCCGGAAGGTCAATGGCATCCCGCGTATGATGCTGAACGGCAAACCGGTATTCCAGGTAGGCCCGCTGGACCAGGGCTTCTGGCCGGACGGGATCTATACCGCTCCAACGGACGCAGCGCTGAAGTACGATATCGCGATCGCGAAGAAACTCGGATTCAATATGATCCGCAAGCACGTCAAGGTCGAACCGGAGCGGTGGTACTACTGGTGCGACAAGATGGGCATGCTTGTCTGGCAGGACATGCCCTCAGGGGATAACAAATCGGAGGAATCCAGACGGCAGTTCGAACGGGAACTTCAGCGGATGGTTCGAGGGCGGCACAACAATCCGTGCATCATCATGTGGGTGCCCTTCAATGAAGGCTGGGGCCAGTATGATACGGAACGGATTGCGCCGTGGGTGAAATCGCTGGACCCGAGCCGCCTGGTGAACAACGCCAGCGGCTGGACCGACGCCGGTGTGGGCGATACCTTTGATACTCACAGTTACCCTGCTCCGAAATCGCCCGCGCCCGTTTGGCCGCGCGTGGCGGTTGTGGGGGAGTTCGGCGGATTGGGCCTCCCGGTGCGCAACCATACGTGGACGAAGAAGGCGTGGGGATACCAGACGCTGAAGGATCGCAACGCCCTCACGGCCGAGTACGTGGACCTCTTCCGCCAGGTTTGGGCGCTGAAGGACGATCCGGGCATCTGCGCCGTGGTGTACACTCAGACAACCGACGTCGAAACCGAGTGCAACGGCATCCTCACGTATGACCGCGCGATCATCAAGATGGATAGCGCTGCCGTCCGCGCCGCCAACACAGGGCAGATTCCGCCGCCGCAGGTGAAGAACGAGGCGGCTCCGTAAACCGACAAGAAGCCGGCGGCCAAAGTCGGCGTCGTATGATCTGGCGCCGGCGGTCTAGAAGCTGTGCGGCGTGTTTGATCCAAGCCTGCGTATTATTGTCGGAAGCACCCCCGGACGCAAAATATCTGGCAAATTTCGGAGGCGCCGGACGCCCAGTGCAACTATGCTCTCGCCATCGGCCTATCGCGGTGGGTATCGCCACAGGGACGTGAATGGGCGTTCGCCGCGGGGGGTGCGAGATGCGGCCGAAAGGCCCGCCAGTGAAATTGCAGCACAGAAGGCCGTCCACGTCTGTCTGTACGGCGGTACCTGCGCCAGAACAACGAAGACACCTGCGGCAGCGAAGGTCGTAATGAATATCGAAATGGCAGCCACCACCCTGTGGGCAACTGCGGACAGCTTAAGCCACCTTATTATGCATTGGAACTGCACTTCCTGAACGGCGCCGCCAACCAATAAGCTAACAAGCGCCGACATCACAAACCGAAGAATTGGCATGGCTCGGTATGCTCCTTGACTTTGTGTTTGGAATTCAGCGGAGTAGGGTGCTTCGCCACTCCTACTCGGGGACAACGGATACGCAACTAGTGCGTTATGCCCGGCGACATCCTCTATGCCGCGAGCATTCGGGGTGTGCCCCCCGGATTTTCGGAGCCGACGGACAATCAGCAGATGCGCTAGAGATTCGGGCACGGCTTGCGCACTCCTCCAAACATCGCGACCTAAGTGTTCCGTCGTTGAACGATCGTATATCGTCGCAATAGGGCCGGCGTCCCCCGCCGACATCCAGCCAGAAGGACCGGCTGGCGATGGCGGGGGGGGCGACGAAGACGCCGGCGCTACCGCAGAAAACCACGAGGTTTATCCGATTGGCCACCTAGGTTCGCTAGATGGAAAGCTCTTTGGCTATTCGTAAAGGGCAATCCCACTGCGGGTTGCGCATTTGATCAGTTTTCAGGAATCGTTTTCCCCTCCCGGCGCCAGATCTCGTCGTGCAAACGCGAGGGCTCGAACGAACCTGGATCAACGAACCGTACTGGGCCTATGCTCACGCAGATTATCCAGCTAATGGGGCCACCGGCGTATTGGTTTGGACGGACAAGGCCGCCACCACCCGCCAACACACCAACTGCAACAGCGCCAGCTCTTGCCCCACCGACAAAGCTGCCAAAATAAGCGCCTGTACCTAGATCAGATATCTGTAAGAATCGCCACGCCGGATCATTATCAGGGTCCATTAGCCAATTCAGGCAGTCAAGAAAGCCCATGCGCTGCACCGTCGCAAGCCCCAGTGGGTCATCGTTCATTGCCGGGTTGGCATCGCAATAGAGGTACCGGTTGAAGGACAAGGGGTCAGACCTGATTCCCACAATCGGGTCTTCTTGAAGCCACCGGCCGGTTCCCGCGTCGTACGTTCTTGCGCCGGCGGTGTAGAAGGTGTGCTGCGTATTGGTTGTCGTGCCAGGAATCTCACCGAGGTAATGATAGCCCGGCATGCCGCGGTAGCGCAGCGGGTTGGAGATGGGCATTGCCGCCTGATTCTCGAACGAGCTTGGCAGTAGGTTGCCGAAGGCGTCGTAAATGTACTGGGCAACCGGTGTGTTGTTGTTCGCGCCGTCCACCAGCCCCACCACGTTGCCGTGAGTGTCTTCCAAGTACCAGTAGACATGGCTGCTGGTGGCGGTGGTTTGTTTTTGGGAGAGCAGCATGCCGCCCGCCCACTGGTAGGCTACGGCGTTGGAGGTGCCGGATCGGGTTTCGTACGCCAGATGCGAACCATCGTAGAACAGATGGTCAACGTGGCCGGCGGCATCCGTCTTTGTGACAAGGCGCCCAAGGCCATCATAGACGAAACTTCCTGTTGGGCCGTAGGTCCCTCCGTATTCATCGATAGCGGTTAGTTGGTTGGCCGGGGAATACGAGAACCAGTACAGGTTGCCCCCTGGAGATGGGTCATTGTACTGCATAATGTACTCCAGATTGCCGGCGGATTCGTAGGAGAATGCGTCGTCGATCGTGCCGGTGTCCCAGACCTCGTAGAGTTGGTTCAGGCCGATCGTGTCGTAGGAGTACGTGAATGTGTTCGACGCGGTATCGACCTGTGTGCGGTTGCCTACATCGTCGAGCGTGTAAGCGTAGTCGTAGTTGTCACCGGAAGTTCCGGTCATCGATTCCCCAACTGTCCTGTAGAGCCCATCAGACGGGTAACCGGTACCACTGTCGTCAAAGATGTGATTCCGTACTACCGCCTCGGAACCAACCTTATCGGGACCGGTCAATACCATGTCCGGCAGGGCGGTAAGGTCATTAGTCGCGGGCCAGTCTGCTTCATCCAGCAGCACATCGGTACCGCTTACGTACTGCCAACCGGCGGACGCATTGTTAGTCCCTAGTTGGTTGACGTGATTCATGTACGGCATGGCTACCGTGTCCAACTCCCCGCAACTGCAAGCATAGTTGAAGGACACCTGCTGGTTTGTCAGCCAGGGGCCTTCCACGGTAACTGCCTTTCTCGACGACACACAAAAAGTGTGAATGACGCCAACAACGGTCTGGCTCGAACCGTAGCTCTTTCGCACCAAATATAAACTACCACCGATTTATCAACCAGGTCAATGGACAATTGGATTTATTTCGAGTTGGACGGGGCGCCTTCGCCGCGAGAATCTTCCCATGTTTTCCCCATGGTTGACAGAAGCATGATTCAGATAACCCGGCCTTGATCCCCATGGACGCCCTGACCACGGTGACGTTGATGCTGCGGGCGGTGGGCCACCCCATCCGGCTGCGGATCCTCGATTATCTGCGTAATGAAGGCGAGGCGCGTACGGTGAGCCAGATAGAGGCAGACGAGCGGCGGGCAGTACATCGACGTTGGAATCATCGGCATCGAGCCGCCGAAGTAGCGGCCGCGCATCTCGTCCGGCGTGAGGCAATGGGGTACGTCAGCGTGCCCCATTTACTTCGTTTGGCGTCACTGGCTCTGACGCGTTAACTCAGGCATCGCCGAGACTGCCGCGGGCGACTGCCGGCCGGCGGCACGGGCGCCGAACGGCCGGGCGGGCTGTCGAGTGCGCGGAAGCCGGGTATCGTCGCTGACCGTCATCGCCAGGGCCATCATCTCGCCTACGAGGTCAACCTGCCGCACGCTGACATGCGGGGGCAGTGACAGTGTAGATGGCGTCATGTTCAGGATGCCCCTCGCGCCCGCTTCAACCAATTCGTCGGCGACTCTGGAGGCGAACTCCGGCAGCGCCAGGACCGCGCCATCGACGTTGCCGTTTGAAAAGACCGCGCCGAGATCGGACAGAGGCAGCACTTCCCATTGCCCAACCTTCTTTCCGATCCACTCCGGCCGTGTGTCGAAAGCCGCGACGATCCGGAAGTTGAGGTCAACGGCGGGCGCGAATGTTGTTAGAAGGTTACTGAGCCATTCTGCCCCTACCCACGCCAGCAGGCACGTCTGGTGCTCCAGAAGCTGATGGAGGCGCTCCTGAAGATAAGAGACCTGATACCCGAGCCCGGGCGTGCCCAGGTCGCCGACATAGGAAAGGTCCTTGCGAACCATCGGGGCGCCTACCCCCACCTTGTCCGCCAGTTCGCGTGACGAGATAATGTCAATGTCGTGCTCCGCGAAGTCGCCGAGCGCCGTGACGTACCAGCGGAAGCGCATCAGCGTTTTGAGAGGAAGCCGTGGAAGCGTCGAGCCGCCGACTTCCCTGTGCTCAATATGCCGGGCGACGCGCCAAACCCACTGGTCCCGCTCGTCGATGCCGGCGCGCAGGGGGCATACGTGTTCCAGCTTCCCCCGCTGCATGCACTCCGCGTTCGTGCACGCCTGGCAGTCGGTGATGCCCTGGGCGTGAACGCATGAGTAAATCGTGCAGGGGGTCCGTCCCCACGCCTCCAGGAAAGAATTGCCCTGACGGCACCCGAAGCAATTACCCTCATCACGGTATCGGCACTGCCCGCAATCGAACAGCCCGCAGCACGAGACGCAATCCACGCACGACCTCCTTGATCGTGCCGTCATGCACAAAGGACTGATAACCGGCCCACGATCTCCGCATTATAAGCATGAACGCATTGACCGGTGCCACATATAACTGAAGATTATCTCCAGCCGCTCCGATTGCTCGCTGCAGGATACCCTTGCCCTCATCGGCTAAAGGCGTCACCTGGGATACGGTGCCTGTTGGTACCCGCTCCGTGGAACGGCGCAGCGCTGACCGGCTTCAGGCGGTCTTCAGCTCCAGACGTCGGCATCCGCTCATGGACACGTGGAGCGCTGACTCAGTGCACGGTTGACAGAATCTCGAAATTGCTATATAGTAGATGTATATGAAAGACAGTACCGAATCGAACACTCAATCCCTGATCCCGATGGACGCCCTGACCACCGTGACGCCAATGCTGCGGGCGGTGGCCCACCCAATTCGGCTGCGGATCCTCGATTATCTGCGTAATGAAGGCGAGGCGCGTACGGTCAGCCAGATTGAGGAGGCATGCGGCGCGCAGCAGGCTGTTGTGAGCCAGCAATTGCGCATCCTCAAGGACCAGGGCGTCCTCGGTTCACAGCGCCAGGGCAATTTCGTCTTCTACAGCATCGCCACCCCCAGCGTCCTTCTCATCCTCGACTGCATCCGGCAACACAATGCCGGCGCTTCCTGCTAGACGCCCCCGGGGAATGGTTTCGTCCGCCCGGTTGTTGGGAATAGAGGAAGGACGGTAAAGCAATGCCAGACTATCTAGTGACGATCCTGTTCATCGTCGCCTACTTTGCGTTGATGAAATGGATCCTGCCCCGCGCCGGAGTCCCGACCTGAATGTCCGATAGCTGCCGCGTCGAGTCTCGACGCGATCATCTGGACGAAGAGGCGCCTCCGTCCCCGGACGCCCCCGCTGAGCACAACAACTGAAGAGGAGTGCGAATGGAACCGCTTGAAGCCGCGTATGGGAAAATGGGAATTACGACCTCCGTGGTCGATTCGATCGAGAACACATCCTCCCGGGTGAAGGCCGCGCTGAAAGAAGAGGGGTTCGGCGTGCTGACAGAAATCAATGTGGCCCAGACGCTTAAGGATAAGCTGGGCGTCGACTTCCGTCCGTACGTTATCCTCGGCGCATGCAATCCCAGTCTCGCCTATCGGTCGCTCACAACGAACCCGGCGATGGGACTGATGCTGCCGTGCAACGTGGTGATCGAACAGCGGGAGGGAATGTGCATCGTTTCCGCGATGGACCCCGAAGCTGGCATCGCCGCGTTCGGCGCTGAAGAGCTCAAGCCGGTCGCCGATGAGGCGAAAGAGCGCCTCACGAGGGTTATCGCCGCGGTCGCCGGCCACTAGCCATCTACTATTATTCAGCACACGCAACAATGGGGCCCGGGCAATTTCTGCCCGGGCCCCATTGTTACGTCGCTTTGCGGTGACTACCTCGCCGCCATCTGTTTCTTCGCCTGGTCAATCCACTTGAGTTCGCGCAGATGGGTCAAATCCTGGACCTTGGCGGGGCTGTATCCGAGCGCCTTGAAGTCCATGATCCCGTTCGGGCTGTGGCATTCCTGGCACGCGCGGCCTTCCTTCTGGATGCCATGATTCACCATCAGTGTGCCCATCTGGCGCATCCAGTGCGGCTGCAGGTTCTTCCGGTATCGCGGATCCAGCGGGTAGTTCGGGTTCCACACGCCCACGCCGAAGTACTTCATGAACTCGTCCATCATGTAGTACTTGAACGGCGCCTGGTACATCCGCTTCACCATGGGGTTGCTCACGGCCACCTCCATTGCTTTGCGGGAATCTCCCGTTTCGTAGTAGGTGGCGTAGTCAAACGGCATGATCATCGCCCCGAACGGTCCCTGGTTGCCCATGTCTTCGTACATGTAGGCGTTGAACATCTTGAACGGGTAGATTTTGCTCGGGAACCTGTCCATAGTTGGGCGAAGGTTCTGTTCGACCACGGATGCCCGCGTCGCACGCATCTCCGGGCTCAACTGTGTCAACGTGTCCAGCGGCGCTGTCAGATACGTGGATGGATCCAGTTTGTTCGCCACGAAAAACGCGCGGTTGGACGCCAGTACTTCCTTGCGGATCGCCGGGTTGGACAGCCGGGTAATCTGGTTCATCAGGGGATTGTACGCCGTGCCACCCAACGGATTGTCGCCCAGCGCGTTGGCAAGGAACGTTCCATAGCCGTTGAACCACAGGAACTGGAGGCCCTTGCCGGCCTGTCCGTTCCGGTAGATGTCGGTGGGAACGTACACACCCTCCCGCTTGTCGAACGTCGGGTGCACCCAATCCCGCAGCACAACGCTCCTGGCCTGGAGACTCTTGATGTGGCAGGTCTCGCAGGCTACGCGCGCACTGTGCCCATTCAGGATCACTCGGGTGAGCGGGTTCTTCGTGTGGGGCGCCGTCGTGTGACATGATTCGCACGACACGGCCTTGCCCGGCAGGTCGTTCGACACCAGATCGGTGCCCAGGCTGCCGCGCGGGATCTTGTGACCCTGCGGCCGGTGGCAGTCGAGGCAGTTCATGTTCGCCTTCGCGTGCACGTCGTCCTCGGCCGCGAACGGATTTCCGCGTTTCGCCCCGTCGTGGAGGAGACGAGAGTTGGTGAATCCCAACGACCGCGAGGCCACGTTGTGGGCATAGACATCGCCGCCCATGTTATGCTGGTGGCACCGCAGGCACGATTTGGCGGTCGGCCGCCCCACCGTCAGCGCCGCTCTCATCGTCCGGTCCTGATCCCAGCGCATCCCCACGTTGTCCTTGATCACGTGGCGATAGTTCATATCGTAAGTGTCCGAGTGGCAGATGAGGCAGTCCAGTCCGTGCTTCGTAGCCGTCGGAATCTTGAACGCCGGAAGCATCAGTTCCGTCGCCGGGTGGTAGTTGCCGCCGATGTGGCACTGGCCGCAACCCTCACTCCGCATCACGACTTTGCCGCCGGCCGATGCCGGCTTGCTCTTCACCAGGGACGCCCAGCCGGTCCACGAGAAACTCCCAGGGATGCCGCATGCCCGGTCGATTTTGCCGACCGGCACGGGCCGGGTTCCAGCCCCGTCCACAACGCGGCCGTCGTAACCAACGGTCGAGAAACCGGCGACCATTCTCTGGAACTGGAAGTGGGAGGTGTCCATCACGTCGTCCATCGTGTCTACCTGATGGACGTTGCCGTCCGGCCCGTTGACCTTCATCGTCTGATGGCACTTCAGGCAGGTTTCCGGCCCGGTGTAGGAGCGGATGCCGGCCCGTCGGAAGTACTCGATATGCGGGTAGCGATTGCCCGCAGAACGGAAGGACGCCGTTTGGAGCAACAGGCGCTCACGTTCCTGGCGCACGACGGGGTCTTTCGAATTCTCCGATAGCTTGGCGGCATCGGCCTCGCGGGCGCCGCGCACAAGGCTGTCCGCCAGCGCATCGAACTCATCCGGCGTAAGCGTTTGCACGCTGCTGTACTTCAGCGGACCGTTCCTGATCCCTGTGTACCATTCCAGCCCGCCCTCTGCGAAGACGTAAAATGCCAGCCACAGCGCCAGCGGGATGGAGACGTAAATCAACGGCCGCTTTCGCTTTGCCATAAACGTCCGAAGGGGCGGCGCGACCTTGCCAAATGGTTTCGCCCCCGCCTTCAGAGCGTCCTTAATCCGTTTCCAGAACATGGTTGTCAATCTCCGGGACCCGCGTCGGTCCCACGTTCGGCTCGGCGATAGCGCCGCCGGTGATCATTGCGCGCAGCCCCGAATGCGGTTCGGAGCACGTGAGCGCGAGGTAAACGTGCATGGCAAGAAACGCCACGAAGCAGTAAGCCAACAGCGTGTGGAGGACGGCCATCGGCCACACTCCTCCGATGCCGGCAACCCGTTCCGGCGCCGTCTCGGGAAATAGCATGAAGAGGCCGGTAATGGCCAGCACTGGGAACCCGACGAACATCGTCGCGGCATATGTCAATTGCTGCAGCGGGTTGAACCGGCGCTCCGGCGTGGCATGGAAAGGGTGCGGCTCACCGCGGGCGATCCCGCCGAGGTAGTACGCCGCCTGGACCCGCAGCCGCCCGACGATGCCGTGCAAGCGGACGGCATACTGGCGCCATTCCCCGGTGAAAATGAGGATTGCCACATAGACGAAGTAATTCAGAGCCAGCAGCGCGCCGGCCAGGTTATGTGTGAGGACGGCGAGCCTGAAGGACACGGGCGCCGCGCCAGCGCCGGCGAAATGGAGGCTGAAGCCGGTCACGGCCAGCGTGACAAAGAGCGCGGCGTTCATCCAGTGCCATCCGCGGACCCATCCCGGGAACATCGGGCGCGTGGTCATCATTTGTCCTCCCCGGCGTGGCCGGATGGGCCTCGTCCGCGCGTCCTCAAGACCGTATGGCCACCCATGCCCGCCAGCGTTCCGAGGACGATGAGGGCGCCCAGCGTGTCCAGAATCCTGTTGCGCGTTGCGCCGATAACGTAGGTGTTGTTGACGATGAGCGCGTTCGCAAACCCCAGCCGCGCCATCTCCTGTCCGCGTTCGTGTTTGTAGAGCTTGTCGCGCAGCACCGTGTTGGCCGAATGACATTTCACACAGTCGCGGACGGCCTGGCTCTTCGGCATAATGAGGTGGCTGTGGGACGGTGCGACGGCGCTGGCGTGGCAGTCCAGGCAGCGGACCTGCGCCATGTGTATCTCAGCGTGCGGCAGCCAGGCGTGCACCACGGATAGATCGGGCACGCGACGCCCGGCGATGCGCGAGTAGTTCTCCTGCGATGCATGGCAGCGAAGACAAATCGCGTTCCTTTCGGCCACGCTCTGCCGCGTAACTTCGCGCCAGCGCCGGAAGGAGTGCGGATCGTGGCATCGGAAGCACGTAAACAAGGTAGGGTGCTTTTGGAAGTGAACGCTCTGCTTGAACTCGTTCTGAATCTCCGCGAGGGGCGCCCCCGCGAGATCCGGTTTGTTCTTTCCTAAAACGGCCGCAAACTGAAGCGGAGGCCGCTTCGGGTGCGGAAATCGCTTGAACCCCGCATCGTGGCACCGCGTACATGGGAGGGCCCCGATCTCGCTGGCGCTGAAGGTTTTCGGGTTCACGGAGAGGTTTTCAACCTCACCGGTTGGGGCGCGTCGCGCGAAAGTGCCCATGGAGTGGCACCGGAGACAGGAGCCGTTCACGGTGGCATCCGGCCCAACCGCGGCGGCCGGCGCCGAAAGGATACACGCCAGCGCCGCAAACAGGGCGGTCGCCAGGCCGGCGTGCGTGCGTCGTCTTGTTGTCATACCGCCAATCACAACAGGTGCCTCCCGAGATGGGGTGTATATAGGTATATACCTATCTATCCACGTTCAGGAAGAATTATAACCGATTTCGCAAAAAATGCATAGCCCCATACCCGGTATTTATCAATTGCCGACCATTTTGGTCGGAAATAGGCGGAACGCACGCGTCGGCTCCGCGATTCATTAACCTTCGCATAAATTTGATATGTATATATTGCTGTGTCTATATAATGCCCTGAAGTTCGCGGGCCCGCACCATTTCGATGCGCTCACCGGCAGCACCGCGCCTTACATCGCCCCCCACGGGCACTTCTTTAGGAGACAAAAGCATGAAAAGGATCGCTTTGTTCGCCAGTCCGGTCGTTGCTTTGGCCGCCTGCCTCGCCTGCGCCGGCCCGGGCCTCGCCACCAACGGCTATTTCACGCACGGGTTCGGCACCAAATCCAAAGGGATGGCGGGCGCGGGAGTTGCGCTTCCACAGGACGCGATGATCGGCGCCACGAATCCCGCCGGTATGGCCTTCGTCGGCAAGCGCCTGGACCTTGGCTTGTCGCTGTTCAATCCGGTGCGCCAGTACACCGTCAAGGGTGCGCCGTCCGGTCTCCCCGCCACGTTCGGGCTGACCCCGGGGACCGTCAAGAGCGGGCGCGATTGGTTTGCCATACCGCACGTTGCCTACAACAACCCGCTCGGTCCGAACAGCAGCGTCGGCATCTGTGTCTACGGAAATGGTGGGATGAACACGAGCTATCCCGGTTCCGCGGGCGGCGGAGCAGGAACGTTCTATGGCGGCCCCGCCGGGGTGAACCTGGAGCAGCTTTTCATTGCACCGACCTACGCCAGCAAATTCGGCGAGACCGCCTCGTGGGGCGTAGCGCCCATCTTCGCCTACCAGCGCTTCGAAGCCAAGGGCCTTAAGAACTTCGGCGCGTTTGCCGCCGATGGTGATGCGGACAACCTTTCCGACAAGGGGACCGATACATCCACCGGAATGGGTTTCAGAGTCGGTGTCCAGGGGCAGGTGCAGCCGGACCTCACCCTCGCGGCGTCTTACCAGTCGAAGATGAAAATGAGCCGCTTCAAGAAATACGACGACCTTTTCGCCGGCCGGGGTCGATTCGACATCCCCCCCACGGCAACCATCGGCCTCGCGTACAAGACCGACCCGAAGTCCGTGCTAGCCTTCGATATTCAAAGCATCTGGTACAGCAAGGTCGCCGCGATCCACAATCCCCTCAGCAACCTGTTTGAAGGCCCGGACACAACCGGGCTCTTGGGTGACGATAAGGGTGCAGGGTTCGGATGGCGCGACGTAACGGTTGCCAAACTCGGCTACCAGCGCGAAGTCTGCCCGGCGTGGACCGTTCGCGGCGGTGTCAGCTACGGCCGCCAGCCCATCCCGTCGTCCGAAGTCCTCTTTAACATCCTGGCCCCGGGTGTCGAGCAGTGGCACTTCACGGGCGGGTTTACGCACGCCACCGGTCCGAAGGACGAGTTCACGATGTCCGTGATGTTTGCCCCAAACGTGAATGTGAAGGGCCCGAACCCGATGGAAGCCCCCGGTCAGCAGACCATAAGCCTCAGGATGCACGAGTTTGAGGCCGAAGCCAGCTGGGGAATCAAGTTCTAGCGCGGACGCTTCTATTCCGCCCTGACAGGGCATTCGAAATGCGGGAGGCTCCTTGCTGCGGCAGGGCCTCCCGCATTCTACTTTTGGGACGCAAACGGGCCGGGCCTGTCGGGAACCGACTACACGTCCTTCGCTGTTGAGTACATATGTATATTACTATGTTACTATGCCCCGTGTGTATTTCAGTGGAGGTTAGCCTTTGAAACCCAGAAACAAACGGATCTTTGCAGGAGTGGCTGTGCTTGTTTTGGCGCTGAGCGCGTTGGTGCTAAGGGCCCGCAATTCGCCGATCCGAGCCGACGAGGCGCCCGCGCCGGCACGCGCCCCCGCCCACGTGGTGCTCAGCACCGCGAATCTGACCACCGTTCCCCAGTATCTCGACGCGACCGGCCTGACCCGCGCTGAACTGGAAGCCGTGATCGCCACCAAGATCCAGGGCCGGGTATTGCGGGTCTTCGTTCGCGAAGGCGAGCGCGTCCGGCGCGGCCAGCCCCTCGTACAGATGGATGCGCGCGATCTAAGCGCCGCAGTGGCACAGGCCTCGGCCGGGGTTCGAAGCGCATCGGTGGGCTATGGGAACGCGCAGGTCGCCGCGTCGATGGAGCAGAGCATGTCCGCCGCGCGCATCGCCCAGGCGGAAGCGTCCCTCGCGAACGCACAGGCCGCGCTGGAAGCCGCGCGGGCCAAGGCCGAAATGGTCGTATCGGGCCCCCGCCGCCAGGAGCGCACCCAATCAGGGCTGGCCGTCGCGCAGGCGCAATCCGGTGTGAATCTGGCCCAGGCCAACCTCGGGCGCATGAAATCGCTTTTCGAGCAGGGCGCCATCTCCAGACAGCAACTCGACACCTATCAGAGCCAGTACGAAGTGGCGAAGGCGCAGTACGATACCGCCCGTGAATCGCAAAGCATCTCCGATGAAGGCAGCCGCTCGGAGGACATTCGCGCTGCCCGGGAAGGCGTTCGCCAGGCCGAAGCGGGAATTGCGTTGGCGAAGGCCGGCGTGAAACAGGCGCGGGCCGCAGCCAAGCAGGCCGACGTTCGCCGCGCCGAGATACTGGGCGCGAAGGCACAGGTCGGACAAGGCCAGGCAGCCCTTCAGATGGCGAGGGTAACCCTCGACTACGCGACCATCGTGGCGCCGTTCGATGGGGTTGTCACCCGACGTTCCGTTGACCCCGGCTCCCTTGCGACCCCCGGGACGCCGCTCCTGACGCTTCAGGGTGGAGATCTAAGGCTGGAAGCAACCGTGCCCGAGAGCAGCCTCTCCTCGGTCCGTCCGGGATCAACCGTGCCGGTGGACCTGGATGCGTTCGCCGGCCGCCCCGTGACCGGCAGAGTGGTGGAGATCTCCCCTCAAGGCGATCCGGCAAGTCACACGTTCACCGTGAAGGTGCGGCTCCCCGCTGACAGCGGTGTCCGATCCGGTATGTTCGGCAGAGCGCGATTCCGCACCGGCACGGGGCGCCAGATTCTGGTTCCCACCACGGCCATCCTGCCTCGCGAGGGGCTCACGTACGTGTACGCCGTGGGTGAAGGCCGCCGAGCGAGTCTTCGACTGGTGACCACGGCAGCCGCGGGCGGACACCGCACGGCCGTTCTCTCGGGGTTGCAGCCTGGTGAACGGGTGGTGACGTCCGGAGCGGTGAGCGACGGGCAGTCCGTGGAAGAGTAGATCAGCGCTACGGCGCCGAGTTTTCGCGCGCCCGCCGACAGGGACATGACTATGAAATTGGGAATCGCAGGGCGGATGGCCTCCGCATTTATAAACAGCAAGCTTACGCCGCTCGTTATCATCGCGTCGCTCGCATTGGGCGCCTTCGCGGTATGGAAGACACCCCGCGAGGAAGAACCGCAGATCATCGTTCCGATGATGGACGTCATCGTTCAGATGCCGGGCGCGACTGCGAAAGAGGTGGAGCAGCGCGTCACCGTACCGATGGAGAAGCTGATCTGGGAGATTCCCGGCGTCGAATACGTTTACTCGACTTCCAGCCCGGGGCAATCCATGGCCATCGTCCGCTTCCTCGTGGGCCAGGACCAGGAAGCCAGCCAGGTTCGGCTCCGCGAGAAACTCCAGGGCCACTATGACCTGGTCCCGCCGGGCGCATCGGCCCCGATACTGAAGGCACACTCGATCGACGACGTTCCAATCCTCGCGCTCACGCTGCACAGCACGAAGTACGATGCGCCGGCGCTCCGGCAGATCGCAGCCCGCATCGACGATGCGGTGAAGCAGGTGGAAAACGTCTCCGAGACGACCATCATCGGCGGGCCGCGCCGCGAGGTGCGAGTGGTCCTGGACAAGGGCCGGCTCGCCGGGTTCGGTCTTTCGCCCGATGGCGTTGCCGAAGCCCTCGGCGCATCGAACCAGCGCTCTCAGGCCGGTGATTTCGCCGGAGGAAATTCGCAGCTGTCGATCAAGACGGGGCAGTTTCTCCGGAACGCGAAAGATGTTGAAAGCGTTGTCGTCGGAGCTGCCGGCGGACGGGCGATTTTCCTTCGCGACATTGCTTCCGTCATTGACGGCCCGGGGGAGCCCCACAACTACGTCCAGTTCGGGTACGGCCCCGCCGGCCGCGAGGCTGCGGCTGGCGCGGTCTCGCGCGGGGTCGAGAGGTCGGCCGTTGAGCCGGCGGTCACCATCTCCATAGCCAAGCGCCAGGGTAAGAACGCGATCGAGATCGCAGACGCGGTTCTTCGCAAGGTTGACACGCTGAAGGGAACGATCATCCCCTCGGATGTGCAGATAGCAGTCACGCGCAACTACGGCGAATCGGCCAACGAAAAATCCGGCGAACTTCTCCTCCACATGCTGATCGCGGTTGTGAGCGTGACGCTTCTCATCGCGTTCGCTCTCGGCCGCAGGGAGTCTCTGGTGGTGGCGGTTGCGATCCCTGTGACGCTGGCGCTCACCCTTCTCGTATTCTATCTGTACGGCTATACCCTGAACCGAATCACGTTGTTCGCGTTGATCTTCAGCATCGGTATCCTCGTCGATGACGCCATCGTGGTCGTAGAGAACATCGTTCGGCACTATCGGATGCCCCAGGACGAGCCCGTGCCTCCCCTGGTACTTGCGATACGGGCCGTCGACGAAGTTGGCAACCCGACGATCCTGGCCACGTTCGCCGTTATCGCGGCTATCCTGCCGATGGCATTCGTCGGCGGGTTAATGGGCCCATATATGAGGCCCATTCCGGTCGGGGCAACAGCCGCTATGCTGTTCTCGCTCCTCATCGCGTTCATCGTGACGCCATGGGCGGCGTTTCGCGTGCTCAAGGGTGAACACTCGAAAGCCTTCCACGACAAGCACTCTCACGAGGGCAAGGATGATTTCCTAACGCGCCTCTACCGGGGAGTGATGACGCCGATGCTGCGCTCCGGCAAACTGCGCGCCGTGTTTTTCGGCGGAGTCATCGTACTGCTTCTCGCATCGATGGGCCTGGTGGCGCTCAAGGCCGTCACGGTGAAGATGCTGCCGTTCGACAACAAGAATGAGTTCCAGGTGATTGTCGATATGCCGACGAATTCCACTCTGGAACAAACGGCCGCGGCAACACGCGCATTGGCGGATTACGTTGCCACCATCCCCGAAGTTGAGAACTACCAGACGTATGTGGGAACGGCCGCGCCGTTCAACTTCAACGGGCTCGTGCGGCACTATTTCATGCGCCAGGCCCCCTACCAGGCGGACATTCAGGTAAACCTGCTCGGAAAGAACGATCGCAAGGCGCAAAGCCACGGTATCGTCAAACGGATCCGCCCCCAGATCGCCGCGATCGCCGCAAAATGGGGCGTCCGTGTGAAAGTGGCCGAGGTGCCGCCGGGTCCTCCGGTTCTCCAGACGCTGGTTGCCGAGGTCTACGGTCCAACGCCCGAGAGCCGCCAGGCCGTCGCCGCCCACGTGAAGCGCGTCTTCGAAACGACGTCCGGCGTGGCGGATGTGGACTGGTATTCGGATGACGAACAGGAAACCTACCGGTTTGAGGTAGACAAGGAGAAGGCCGCGCTGGTCGGCGTCGACACCTCCGCCATCAACCGCACCCTCGCCACGGCCCTGAGCGGAGCGCAGGTGGGGCTGTTACACGACGAGGGCGCCCGCGAGGACATCCCCCTAACGATGCGGCTCGCGCGTTCCGAACGGAGCAGCCTGAACGATCTTGAGCAACTCTCGGTAAGCGCGCGTGACGGCCACCTGGTGCCCCTCAGCTCTCTGGTCAGGGCGGTGGCGATTCCCACCGACAAGTCCATCTACCACAAGAACCTGTTGCCAGTTGTGTACGTTACGGGTGATGTCGTAGGGCGGCAGGAAAGCCCGGTCTACGCGATCATGGCGATGAACCATGCTCTGCGCAAGGCATCATTCCCCGGGAATTCAAAGCTGGAGATCCTCAGCACTCGGATGCCGTTCACAACTCAGAAACCGGTCATGAAATGGGATGGTGAGTGGCAGATAACCTACGAGGTTTTCCGCGACCTGGGCATCGCGTTCGCGGCGGTTCTGGCGATCATCTATATCCTGGTTGTGGCCTGGTTCCAGTCCTTCAAGACACCGCTGGTGATCATGGCGCCGATCCCGCTCACGCTGGTCGGCATCCTGCCGGCCCACGCTTTGATGGGCGCGTTCTTCACGGCCACAAGCATGATCGGATTCATCGCCGGCGCCGGCATCATCGTGCGCAACTCCATCATCCTTGTGGACTTCATCGAACTGCGCCTCAAGCAGGGAATGCCGCTCGAAGAGGCCGTAATCGACGCCGGCGCGACCCGCTTCCGGCCAATGCTGTTGACGGCCGCCGCCGTCATCGTCGGGTCGTTCATCATCCTGTTCGACCCGATCTTCCAGGGTCTGGCGATCAGCCTGATGGCAGGCGAGATCGCCTCTACGCTTCTTTCCCGGCTGGCCGTGCCGATCCTCTACTTCGTGATGAAGCAGCGTGAAGGGATCGCCGCGGTCGCACACGCCATTCCCGCGCCTTTGCCCTGATGCCAATCGACAGGTCGGGCTTCCGTGCCCGACTCGGGGCTGAACAACTCTTGTGAAAGGATACAGAAATGACAACAGAACGGTATTTGCGGTTGATCGGTGGAGCGTTTGTGGTGGCCTCAGTCGCCCTCGGCACATATGTGAGCCCGTGGTTCTACGCTTTCACGGCCTTTGTTGGGTTGAACCTGTTTCAGAGCGCCTTTACGAACTGGTGCCCAATGAAGGCCTTGTTGGAAAAGATCGAGCCGCGTTCGTGACGGTTGAGGCGGCTGGTTGACAATCTCATAATCCCCTCACCGCCAGCGCCAGCGCGTCGGCGAGGTCGATCCGGTTGGCGGACGATCCCGTTGCGACAGTATCCAGATCTGCAATATCGGCCGCTGTTCCCACGGAGAATCCGCCGGCGATGCGCATGGCTCGCGCGGAGAGAGCGAGAGGTTGAAACGCGTCGTTCGCGGCCAGGCGCGATGCCGTCGCGCCGAGGTTGGCTGCGCGGACCGCGGACACGAGGTCCCATTTGGGGCGGTCATTCATATCGACCAGACCGAACGCATAGTGTTCGCCGTAGACGAGTGCTGTTCCCCGTCCTGGGCCCCGGCCCGTGATCGCCTGGTCGCGGTATTCGAACCAGTTTCCGCCGATGCAGAATGGGTTCGCCGTGGCATCCCGCATCCAATGCGCGTAGGCCGCGCCGGCATCCGCGTCGTCAGCGGTAGAAACGGCCTCATAGCGTCCGAACGCGCGGAGTCCGGAGTAAAACGGCGGGAACGAGAATTCGCCGGCGAACACCGGCTTGTTCGTGTCGCGGATCAGCCGCGCCATCGTGGCGTCGGCAAACAAGGGGGCATAGCGGTCGTAGCCGATCACGTCGCAGTTGGCCGCGATCAGGCGCCAGTCTTCCTCGTTCTGCCACCAACCCGGCACAATGTAGTTGCCGAAGTACAGGTGGTTGGGATCCAGCGACTTGATGGTGCGATAGATGAACCCGTAGTATTCGGTGGCAAAGTACCGCCGAAGGGCTTCCACATCGCCCGCGGGCGGCGTCGGTTTGGCGGCGTACAGGTCCTGCGCGGACGCTGCTGTAACCTTCCAAGAGGATGCCATCGCGGCCACGCTGCCGGCATAAATCGTGGAAAGCGCGTAGTCCACGAGCGCTCGCTTGGCGGGAACCGAGGATCCCAGATTAAGCATCGAAGCGGTTTCGTCGGTCGTGACGATCTCATCGATCTCGCTGCCCACCGTCCACCCGACCACGAGAGGGCTGAAACGGCGCGGGGTGACCTGCGCGCTGAGAACGCTTCGGAACGTCGCCTGGACCGAAGTATCGAAGATGTCCGGATGGCGCACCAGGTTGGGAATACCATTCCGGTTCAGAACCGGGGTATCGGCTAACTGCGGCGTCTCGTCCGACCATTTCCCCAACCCCGCGAACCCCCATATCCGCGCCCGGGTCTTCGTTGACTGGGTAGCACTGTTCTGCCACCCGGCGCCGTACTTGCGGATCATGTTCGCCGTATGGAATGCCACATATGACGTCCCCTGCCCCTCGCCCCAAACGTCTGCGCCCCAGCACGACGAGTACGGCGCGGCGGTGGACGGCAGTTCGGCGAAAATGCTCTGCCGGTCCGATACCGGCGTCATCTCCCACGAAAGCGATGGCGCCGTGCAGATTCCGCGGTAGAAGCATGGATTGCCATCCGGCGAGATGAGCCACCAGAAACCGTTTCGCTTCACAACGTTGAAATAGCCGGTAGCGGCTTCGCGCCAGCCTGAAGTTGTGGACCCGCCGTAGGCGTCAAAGCCCGATGGAATTCCCCACGCCGCATTGCGCGCGGTCTCATCGCTCATTGCCGCCAGCAGGTCGGCGTCGGAAGCGATCTTGCCGGGCCACGTGGCTTGAATACTCTGACCGTAACGATCGACGTATGGGCTGAAAACCGAGGGATCCTGCAACGGGATGATTCTGAAGGTGGCCGTGAACGTTTGCGTCTCGTTGGCCGCCGGGTTCCAGGGAGCGTATTTCGGTACATACGGCGCGAAGAGCATGAGCGGAACCGGCCGAGACGATTCCTCGACGAACGAAAGGTCTGCGAGCCCGCCCGCGCTGGATGTCGCGGTCATATCGGACTGTATGACCCAGTACTCCGCGGGACCCGCGGCCCAGTCCGGCTGGTAATCCGCCGAAAGGCTCCCGTCGGCCCGGGCGATGCCGCCGCTGTTCTGGCCGACCTTCGCTCCGTCCAGCCACAACTCCGAGCCGGTCGGCGTAATCACCGCCTTGGCCGTGTAGTCGTGGTTCAACTGCCACGTAGGCTTATGGAAGATGAACCGCCAGTTCGTGCCATTCGCCACACCCAGAATGAGTTGAAGATTCACGAGTTTGCACGGTCCGGTGGACGCGTCATTCTCGAAATCCAGGTAGAAACCCCTGTTGGCGCCCCAGTCGTACTGCTGCGCGAGGTAGAGCCGGCACGGCGTGGCGCGGGCCGGGCCGGACACAGCGAAGAGCGCCGCGGCCGCGATGACCGCAGGTATCCTGAACAAAGCGAGGAACAAGCGGAGTCGAAGGACAGTCATTATCTACTCTCTCCTGATGCGCTGCGCTCGCCGCGCAGGCTCAGCGCTAACAGGTGAACGGTTTCGGTAACGCCGCACTGCAAGGGACCTAGCGGTACCGCCCGTAGCGGTCGATCAGTTCCATCAGGTACTCATACGTCTGCCAGGTGACGCCGGGCGGGATGCTGTGATCGCTGTGGTAGATATACCCGCCGCCCTTCATCGCGAGCGGTACTTTGGCGGCAACCTCCTCCTCAACCTTCTCCCGGTCGTTCGTGATGAGGACCATGATGTCGATGTTCCCCATAAACGCCACGCGATCACCGTAGAGCGGCTTCAGTTCTCTGACGTCGATGTGCGCTTTCGCCTCCAGCGGCTGGAAACAGTTGATGCCCACGTCAAGGAAACTGGGTATCAGCGGACGGAAGTCGCCGTCGGTGTGGTAGATCACCTTCATCCCGCGGTCTTTGAACCAACCGATCTGCTTCTGGTGCGCGGGCATAACCAGGCGGCGATACATGCGCGGCGAGCAAAACGGCCCGTGGTTGTATGCGATATCTCCGTAGACCCAGGCGCCGTCATACCGGACGCCGTTTGTTTCCAGATAGTCGAGGGCGCTGACCGCCAGAGTGGCAAGGGTCATGTACACATCCGCGGCCCAATCCGGATCCTCCGCCATCGCGCAGCAGAGTATCTCGTGACCCAGGATGTCCTTCGCCATCTCGAAACACTCAACTCCGCCCCAGCAGAACCACCGGTTGTTGCGTCGAGCCTCTTCCTGAAGCCAGAGCACCTGCTGGAGATTCACCCTCTGGTGGATGGGCACCTTAAGGAGTTCCTTCTTGTGCGCGGCCCAGGCGTCCGGCGTATTGACAGTAAACTCCACATGCTCCGGCGTCCCGCTCTTGTTCTTCCAATAGCGCAAGACCGCGCCGTGACCGTCTCTCCGGGTGTGCCATTCGTCGCTCTCGGCGATTAGCTCCACCAGACCCGGGCGCGCCTCGTGATTCACCCAGCCCGCGGAAACGATGTCGTAATCGAACAATTCGTTGATCGGCGTATCGTCGCGCATGCCCTGCTGCCGCCAGAGCGGCAGCGTTTCAGGCCAGAACGATTCGCATCGTGGTATGCGGTCGGCTTCCTTCAGATCCAACGCCAGTTCCATCCGTTCACGGGAGGTCATGCATGCTTCCTTTCGCGAGGTTACATCGCATTGTAGGCCGCTCGTGCCACGAGCGCGCCAGTACGGTTTCCATGCGGCGCCTCAGGGCGATTATCCTCACTATCGGGAGGAAACCGTGATGCACACCGTTTCGGATTTCAGAAGCGACACCGTAACCAGGCCGTCCGCAGAAATGCGCCGGGCCATAGCGGACGCGGAAGTGGGCGATGACGTTTTCGGGGACGACCCGACCATCAACCGGCTTCAGGAGGTTGCCGCCGCGCGAATGGGCAAGGAAGCGGCGCTGTTCGTCGCCTCGGGGACGATGGGCAACTCCATCGCCATGAAGGTCCACACCAAGCCGGGCGACGAGGTGCTGATGGATGGTGACGCTCACTCAATGCTCTACGAAGTGGGCCTGCCGGCGGTCATCGCCAACGTCATGACGCGGCAGTTCCACAGCGAACGCGGCGTACCCGACATATCGCAAATTGCCGATGCGATACAACATGAATCGCTGCACGGGCCCGGGACGGCCCTCATCATCCTCGAGAACACCCACAACCGGGCCGGCGGAGCCGTCATCCCGCTCGAAGTGATGGACGCGGTCCGGGCCGTTGCGGACGAGCACCGCGTGGCCGTCCACGTAGATGGCGCGCGGATCTTCAACGCTTCCGTGGCATCCGGCATCCCGGTTCGTGAGTACGCCGCCCGCGCCGACTCCATCACGTTCTGCCTCTCCAAGGGCCTCGGATGTCCAATCGGTTCCGTCCTGTGCGGCACAAACGATTTCGTGAACCGTGCGCGGCGCGTACGCAAAATGCTGGGCGGCGGGATGCGACAGGCGGGCATACTCGCGGCGGCCGGCCTCTATGCGCTGGAGCACAACATCGACCGCCTGGTCGAAGACCATGCGAACGCGATACGGCTCGCCGTAGCCATCGTGGACGCTCCAGGCGTGCTCCCCGACCCGTACGCGCCGCCGACCAACATGGTCTACTTCAACACCACGGGCCCCGCGGACGCCTTTGTCGATGCACTGACCGTGCGCGGAGTACTTGCCAATGCGACGGCGAAGAACCGAATCCGGATGGTAACACACCTGGACGTGGATGAAGAAGACGTCGATCGCGCGGCGGAAGCCATATGGGCCGTCGGCCGCGAACAGTGAGAGGGATTATGAAATGAAATGGATAACCCGTGAGAACGCGAATGTGGATCGTATCGCATGTCCGTGGCTGATTCGACGGTTTATCGACCCTGCCGCCGAGTTCCTCTTTGTCCCCAAGGACGAGGTCCTGCCGGCGGCGGAGCGCGAGGGCGCTATCCCGTACGACGTTCCGGGCGTGGAACTGGGACACGTGGACGGCCGGTGCTCGTTCGAGAGCATCGTTCAGAAGTATGGCCTCACCGGCGATCCGGGGTTGGTCGGTCTCGCCCGAATCGTGCACGCGGCCGACGTTTCCGCGGATGTGGCGTCGTCGCCGGAGGGCGCCGGGCTCAAGGCCATCGCATCCGGTTTCGCCCTCGTCCATGGGCTGGACGACCATCGCAAGATCGCACTGGAGTCGCCGATGTACGATGCGCTGTATGCATGGTGCTGCCGGCAAGCGGAAGGCGTGTAGGACCGAAGACGCGCCGCTGGGGTCAGGCTAGGAGACCTTCACCAGCAGCAGTGCAGCGGTGCGCCCGATCGTGTGGCGCATGTGCGGCGTGCCGCGCGGGATCAGCATGACATCTCCCTTCGATACCTGCTGTTCCATACCGCCGGATATGCCGGATCCCCTCCATTCGCCCTCCGCTGTCTGAACCGCATCATTGAGCGTTCCGCCAAGCGTCACCACCGCCGATCCATCCAGCACATAAAAGATATCGTCGGCCTGTTCATGCGTCTCCGCCGTGGCGCCGGCCTTGCCGCATTCGTGCAAGATGGCCACGCGGGTCGGCGGTCCATCCATCAACTCGCGCTCGGCGTTCGTGCCCGCTGCCGAGCGGATGATGGCATCCAGCGCCTGTGATGTGATGATGCGTGCCGTGTTCATTCCGTTGGTTCCTCTTCCCCTGATGGTGATTTCATCCCCAAGCTCCATCGCCGCGCGTACGGCGGCTTTCGCCGGCGCGCTGAGCGAGCCCGGCGCTCATCGCCCCGATCCATTCGACGACCGCAGGCGTCCGTGGGCGAGTCCAGGCCACGGATGAACCACGGTCTCGATTATACGGCCCGCTTGCCGCCATGTCAATGGACCTCTTCGCGGGCGTCCCTCCGACAGATATGTCCAAAAGAATATCGCACCGACGGGATAGATTGTGACTGAACTCGGGTATAGACGTTTGTTATCGCACCCAGTAGCCCATCCTATGAATCAGCGACGCTCCGAGTGCGGTAGCTGAGCACCCGTGTTATATGCCTGTTCATATAGAGGAGTCAGTCATGAAATGGCGAAACGGGCTGTTATTGACGGCCCTGGGCTTTTTAATCGGCGCGCCGATCATTGCCGCGCCGCTTGATGTTCCGGTCATCGCCGATTTCGGAGGCGCGCCTCCAGATACCCCGGTGGCCGGACTGGACCAGTTCCAGAACGGATTCCGCGCCCGCTCCGGACCCAAGGCGGACGTTCTGGGCACCAAGCGCATTGTCGTGATGCGTGTTTACTTCCACGATTACCCCAACACCTCCCGCTTCACGCAGGCCCAGGTCCAGGGATTCTTCGACAATCAGCTGAACACTCTCTGGCAGCACTCATCCTACGGCAAGATCAGCATCAGCGCCCAGACAACAGCGCTCTACCAGCTTCCCCAGAATCGCAGCTACTACATCACGGATCACAGTGACGGCGACACTTCCGACGGTGACCAGTACGGCCACGTCCTCCTGGATGCGATCGCCGCTTCACCGAATACGATCGACTGGACCAACATCGATGCGGTGATGGTCGTGATGGCGGAGACGGATCCTACCCAGTTTCACCGGGGCCAGGGCGGCACGTGTGACCTGCCGATGGGCCCGGGCGGAGGGAGCAAACACGTAGGCTGCGCCATCTTCAGCGAAAACCCGTCCGACAGTGAAGCGGCGGTCTACGGCCGTTGGTCGCACGAGATGGGCCACGCGTTCCAGCAGGGCGGTCCCGCCCACCCGAGCAACTACGACAGCCCGTTCGAACAGATGGACGCAAACTACCCCGGACAAACGGGCGTCTTCGAAAAGCAGGACAGCATCGCCTTCCCGGGCTGGATGCCGGCGGCCAAGTACCAGGTGTTCAACCCCCCTGGTGGTGGAGGCATCGGCAATATCTGGGCGGAGGAGTATGACCCCACCGGAAGGCCCAACATTCAGGCGATCAGGGCTAACATCACGGGCAGCCTCTATTACCTCATCAGCGTGCGGCGCAAAATACTCGGCGACGATCTCAATGCCTTCTACAGCCCCGCGGGCATCCCGGACGAGGGCGTCTTGATTGAACGGGTTACCGAGGGGGCCAGCAAATGGGTCACCATCGTGGGAAACGGCAGCCGAGACACTCTTTGGCACGACGGAGGGCAGTACAGCAACCCCGCGGACGGGATCTACATCGTCATCAGAAAGATCGACGACGACGACTACGCCGTGACGGTTCGCTACAACGGCGACTTCTCACACCAGCCGGACATCATGATCAACCCGTGGACATCACCTCCGGGGAACACCTGGGAGACCACGGATATCTGGATCGACAGCCCCGTTAACGGCTATGGAACCTACCGGTACGGCACATGGAGCGACCTGGCCGGTGGAACGGTCCCGGTTGGCAACGGAGACGACCCCGCCATCGGGCAGATCAACCGATTCTATGTCCGCGTGCGCAACGTGGGATATGCCACCGCTACCAACATCGTTGTCCATATCGAACGAACGGACCCGCCCGGCCTCGGTATAAATGGCGCCTCAGGCTGGGTGCCGATCAACGGCACCGTAGCGAACAGCCAGATCACTTCCGCCGATTTTCCTTCACTTGCCAGCCTTGCTCCGGGCGCTACAACAGATGTCTACCTGAACTGGAAGCCCAATTTCACCCTTACTCCGGAACAGCAGGCGGCCGGCGTGTTCGGATTCCACACTTGCGTGCGTGTCAAGATGGACCACGTACCCGGCGAGACCGTGTTCGACAACCAGGATGGCGATCGCGAACAGGAAAACATCGATTACTTCCAGGCCGTCCCGGCCGGTACGCCGGTATCGAAGAACATCATTCGCCTCCACAACGACGACAAGGTCAACAAGAAGTGGTTCTACCTCAATTACGTCAGCGGGCTGCCGCCCGCGTGGGGCCTGGACGTCAATGGGGGCAATCTTGCCCTTCTCCTGAATCCGGACGAAGTGCGTGAGGTGCCGGTTACGATTGTGCCGATGGGTCCCGCGGTGGTCGGCAGCTCATTCGGGGTCGATGTTTCAGCGTCGTGGTTCAAGAATCTCGTGAGTTCCAACCCCGCCGAGGGGCAGCACCTGGAGTTCAGGCCGCTTGGCGGTATTCGCGTGGAATCGCACGTGATGGCGCCGTCAAGTATCGTATGCCAGGCGGTCCAGCAGCAGCCTCGCCTCGTGTTTGTCAGCGGGAAACTGACGGGAATCCAAGGGTTCTACGACCCCGCAAATCCGCCTGTTGTGATGGTGGAAGCGATGGACGTTGACCGCCACTACCTCACTGACACCGCCCGCTTGCTGACGGTGAACGCGGACGGCACGTTCAGTGGCTACATCAACGGCGACGTCAATGTCTGGTGCCCGTATGAGGCCGTCTGCCTCTTCGCGGGTACGGACAAAGTGGCCTCGTGCTACCACATCGATGTCATCCAGAACGTCTCGCCCCCCACCCCCGGCGACATGGATGGCGACTGCCAGCTCACGATGAACGACATCTATATGATGATGCGCATCGTCGGTGGCCTCGAAGTCGGCTATCCGGGCCAGGTGGCCGCCGGTGATGTCGACCGTGACGGACGTCTCGACATCGTTGACGTGGCGTACTTCCTCCGGGCGATGCGCGTGCGGAGAAGCGGCACCGTCACCCTCAACGCCAGCAACATCTATTATCCCGGCAGCCCCTATGGGACGTACGGAGTTGTCATCGACGATCCGCTCCTGAACGGGCACCCGGACGCCCGGTTCCTCGCGTGCCACCAGTTCATCCGCGCATACAACGGCCCCCTCGGCGTCTACTACTGGGCCGGCCACTGGGTCATCTTCAACGAGGATAACTCGGTGATGCAGCTCGGCGAGAAGTTCAACTACTACTTCGGCGAGAAGGTGCATCAGGTGGACAAGACCGCCGCAACGAGCACGGCGGCGTGGCGCGTCACCCTCAGCGACCCCGGCCTGAACGCCAACTATGGAGCGGATCCGCTGGCGATTCACGACTGGCTGGCGGCCTACAACAATTCGCCTCTCTCGGTGTGGCAGAACCCCACCACCACGAACTGGGAAGCCTATAACGACAGCTTCAGCACGATCGCGGACGGAGAGCGCTTCTTCTTCACAGACGCGAGCGGGTCGGGCGGCCGCGTCTATCACAGTACCAGCAACGACTATTTCAACTACGGCGTTTATCTCGACGACAGCCGTCTCAACGGAAACCCGAATGCGCTGGTGCTTGCGCAGCACAGTTACCAGTCGTCCACCAACCCCGCCCCGATGGGGGTCTGGTACGATGTCTTCAATGCCAAATGGGTGGCGTACAATGAAGGCCCTAACCACCCGGTGCTCCCGATGAACGAGGTGGTTAACTATCTGATTGCCCAGCCTTAGGGCTGTTATACATACGCGGGTCCGGGCGGAGAGAGTCTCTCCGCCCGGACTCTGCATTGGAGTCATGCATACATGAAACGGGGATCGCTCTTAATCTATCTCCTGGGGGTCGCCTTTACCGGCTTCGCCTGTCGGGAATCTGTCGCCGCACCGCAACCGCCCACGCTTGGGCCGATGGTAGTCGACTTCGGGGGCGCGCCCCTGGATACTCCGGTTGCCGGCCTTGACCAGTACCGGGATGGCTTCCGCGCGCGGTCGGGCCCCAAGGCGGACGTTCTGGGGACCAAAAACATCGTTGTGTTGCGCGTCTATTTCAAGGACTACGCGAACACGTCCCGGTACACCAAAGCGCAAGTCGACGGCTTTTTCAACACAAACCTGAACACCCTCTGGCAGCACAGTTCCTACGGCAAAATGAACATCAACGCCCGCGTCACGGACCTGTACCAACTGCCGCAAAACCGAAGCAATTACATCACCGACCACCCGGATGGAGATACTTCGGACGGCAACCAGTATGGCAACGTGCTGAACGACGCCATCGCCAATTCCCCCGCCGGACTGGACTGGACGAATGTAGACGCTGTGGTTGTGATCATGGCGGAAACGGACGCCACTCAGTTTCATCGCGGGCAGGGTAACAAGGCCAACCTGCCGATGGGGCCGGGCGGCGCCACCAAGAACGTTGGCGCCGCCATCTTCAGCGAAAACCCGTCCGATGTCGATGCGGCCGTCTGGGGCCGCTGGTCCCACGAGATGGGGCACGCCTTCCAACAGGGCGGTCCCGCACACCCGAGCAACTACAACAGCTCGTTCGAGCAAATGGACGCCAACTATCCCGGGCAGACCGGAGTCTTCGAGAAGCAGTCTACCATTGCGTTTCCCGGCTGGCTGCCAACGACGAAATACATCAACATGAGTTCGGCAGCGGGCGGAAGCGTTGTAAGCATCTGGGCGGAGGAGTACGATCCCAACGGGAAACCCAATGCGCAGGCGCTCAAGATATCACTTTCCGCGACATCTTACTATCTGGTGAGCGTGCGGCGCAGACTACTCGGAGATGATCTGAACCCCGGGTTCTCCCCCGCTGGCATCCCGGATGAAGGCGTACTCATTGAGAAAGTGGTGGAGGGCGCCAGCCAATGGGTCACCATCGTCGGCAACGCAGGCGACCGGGACAAACTCTGGCACGACGGCGACCAGTACAGTAATCAGCCCGAAGGAATCTACATCGGCATCCACAAGCAGACAGACGACGACTACTCGATATCGGTCGACTTCAACGAGAACTCCAACAAACCGGAAGTCATCATCAACCCCTGGCTCTCGCCGCCCGGCAACACGTACGAGTCCACCGACATCTGGGTGGACAGCCCCGTCAACGGCTATGGCACGTTCCGATATGGCACCTGGAGCGACCTCGCCGGCGGAACAGTGCCTGTGGGCAACGGCGACGATCCGGCCATCGGCCAGGTGAATCGGGTCTATGTGCGCGTGCGCAACGTTGGACACTCCGCCGCCAACAACGTGGTCGTGCACATTGACCGCACCGACCCTCCGGGGCTCGGAATGAACGGCGCAAGCGGGTGGGTGCCGATCAACGGAACGGACGCCGCCAGCACGATCGACTCAACCCAGTTCGCCGCGCTGGCCAGCATCTCGGCCGGCTCCTCCACGGATGTCTACCTCAATTGGACGCCCAACTTCGCGATCACGCCCCAGCAGCAGGCGGCCGGAGTGTTCGGATTCCACACCTGCCTTCGCGTCCGTATCGACCCGGTTTCCAACGCCCTCAGCAACACCAGCGCATCGGGCGACCGGCAGCAGGAGAATATCGACTACTTCCAGGCCGTTCCGGCGGGACCAGGGGCGTCGCTCACGCCCGTCCATCTGCGCAACGACGACAAAGTGAACCCGAAGTGGTTCTACCTCGCGTATGACAGCCAGCTTCCGCCGGCCTGGGGGCTCGACGTGAATGGCGGAATGATGCAGGTGCTTCTTCAGCCGAATGAGGTCCGCGATATACCGGTTACGATCACGCCATTGGGACCGGCCGTTGTGGGCAGCTCGTTTGGCGTAAACGTGTCCGCCTCCTGGTACAAGACGCTCGTGAGTGACAAGAACCCCTTGAACACGCATGTGGAGTCCAAGCCGCTGTCGGGAGCCCGCGTAGAGACGCATGTCATGTCGCCCACGTCCATCACGTGCACGGCCGTTCAACAGGGGCCGCGAAACATCGTCGTGACGGGTACTCTCAGCGGTATCGGCCCCTACTACAACGCCGCCGACCCGCCAAAGGTCATGATCGAGGCCCTGAACGTAGCGCGGGGATTCCAGACGCAGACGGCGTCCGTTCTGACGGTGAATCCGGACGGCACTTTCACCGGCTCCCTGTTCAGCGACGTGAGTGTCTGGTGCCCGTTCGAGGTCGTCTGCATGTTCGCCGGGACGAACACCCTGGCGTCGTGCTGGCACGTCGATTCGATATCCGCCGTCTCGCCGCCGCTGCCCGGCGATGTGACGGGCGACTGCATGCTCGGGATGGACGATGTCGTCGAGATGCTCCGCATCGTGGGCGGGCTGGAAACGGCGTTCCCGGGGCAGGTTGCCGCGGCGGACACCAATGGCAACGGAGTGATTGACATTGCCGATGCAACGTACTGGCTGCAGCGTATGCGCGTTCGCCGGAGCGGCTACGTCATCCGCAACGCGGGGAACCACTATAACGGGTACGGGGTGTACATCGACGACCCGATCCTGAACGGGCACCCTGAGGTGCACATCCTGGCCTGCCACCGCTTCATCGGCGCTTACAATGGTCCCATCGGCGTTTGGTACGACCCGAACTACCTTGGCGGGCGCTGGCTCGTGTATAACGAGGACGTTTCGAATATGGCGGACGGCGAGGTGTTCAACTACTACCTGGGCGAACTGGTTAAGACGGTGGTTCGCTCGCCCGCAACAACAACCGCGCCGTGGCGTGTGACCCTTGACGACCCGGCCTTCAACGGCGCGTACCCCCTGCCCCTCGCGATTCACGACTACGTCGCCATCGACGACTACATGCCGCTGGGTGTGTGGCGCAATGCGAACACCGGGAACTGGGAGGCCTACAACGAAGACGGCAGCAGCATGAGCAACGGCGAGCGCTATTTCTTCGCCGACGCCTGGCAGGTTGGCGGCGGGGCCGTGACGCACTTCCCCAGTAATGCATACAGCACCTACGGCGTGTACATTGATGATGCTCGTGTCAACGGCAACCCGAATGCGATCTTGCTCGCCCAGCACCAACAAATCAGCACGAACAATGTGTCGCCCGTCGGCGTCTGGTACGATTATTACGCCGGCAAGTGGGTGATCTACAACGAGAACTTCTACGCGCTTCCGGCGACGAACTACGAACAGTTCAACTATCTCATCGCACAACCGTGAATGCAGCCCGCGCCGGGTTCCGGGTCACTCGACTCGGAACCAGGCGCGGGCCCCCATGGAGGAATCACTATGCGCAACGTAATCGTCGGCGCCGGCTCGCTTCTGGCCGTCCTATCCCTCTCCTGCGGTTCCGCCGTCCAGTGCCAACCGGCGGCCCCCGCGCCGGTTCCCGGTCCAACCGGCGCTCTTTCGGCCACTCCGATGGCGATGGGACGGATCTGGGCCGGAGCGGACCTGGACGTCCACTTCTTCCTGGCCGGACGCGATCGGCCGGGGAATATCTACACGCTTATACCGGTCGAGGGCGTTACCGTGACGGCAGAGGTAACTATGCCGTCGATGCCGGGGATGGCTCCGATGACGCCGACGGTGCATGAGGAGGGCGCCCCGGGTTACTACGGGCTCAGCGCGCTCTTCCCTCACGGCGGCAAGTACCACATCGCGCTTACGGTGAAGCCGAGAAGCGGCGCGCTTCAGTCGGCTGCCTTCAATCTCAGCGTGGAAGATGCACCGGAAGGCACACCATTGTTCACACCCCTTTTCTCCGCGACGGTTGAGCCGGACCCGAACCCTCCCGCGGCTCAGAAGCCCGATAAGCTCAAGTTCAA
This sequence comes from Armatimonadota bacterium, assembly GCA_036504095.1. Classification (NCBI taxonomy): domain Bacteria; kingdom Bacillati; phylum Armatimonadota; species Armatimonadota bacterium. The sequence continues at coordinate 53,101 of DASXVS010000026.1, forward strand.
GGTCTTCGCCAGGGGGAGTCAGGAGATATGGTCGGATTTCGTCGTTGTCCACACGAAACCGTGGCATCTCCTGGTCATGAGCAACGATCTCCGGTGGTTTGATCACATCCATCCACAGCAGAACGAGGACGGGTCGTTCACCGTCGAGGAAACGTTTCCGGCCGGAGGCGATTACCTGCTTCTATCCGACGTTTCCCCGCGTGGGTATGGCCAGCAGTTTCTGCCTGTCCCGCTGAAGGTGGACGGTGCGCCATTTGCTACCCCGTATCACCTCGCGCCGACCCTCCTCACGGGATCCTTCGGAGGCGTGACCGTGCGCCTGGACGCTCCGTCACCGCTGAAGCCTCACCAGGACATACCGCTGCTGTTCCATCTATCGACCCCGGACGGAAAGCCCGTCGCGGACCTGGAGCCCTATCTCGGCGCCATGGGCCATCTCATCATCGTGAGCGAGGATCGAACACGCTTCGTGCATTCCCACCCGTTGAGTACGGAACGGACCCCTGATGGCGTGGTGCGCTTCGTTGCGCGCTTCCCCAAGGCAGGCTTGTACAAGGCCTGGGCCCAATTTCAGCGCGCCGGTAAAGTGATCACATCCGACTTTGTGATCAGCGTAGCCAACTGATGTCATAGACAACGACGCCGGTTATCGAACTCATATTATTCCGCCGTCCCAGCAAGTGGACGGAACCTGCGGTTGGGTGATACAATCCTGCCATACATTCTGATCGCGGCTGGTCGCCACGGTTTGGCTCCAGACGTGCTAATCGCGCCCCTGCAAAGTGACTCGGTCGGCCCGCCATGGGTTTTCACGACCGATGTCAGGAGAAATGCCCCATGAAACTGAGGAGTATTCGTTCATCACTGATGAGGCCGGTCGCACTTGTCCTGCTCGTCGCCGCGTTCGGAGCGGCGGCATCTGTATCGTCCGCGGCCATTCTGCGGGTGAATCCCGCGGCCACTGTCACACCCGCGACCGGTGCCACGTGGGACGCCGCGTACAAAACTATCGGACCCGCCGCGGCGGCCGCAGCAGCGAACGATGAAATCTGGGTAGCCGCCGGCACATACAACGAACACATCACGTTGAACAGCGGCGTCGCCCTTTACGGTGGATTTGCGGCCACTGAAACCCTACGCACTCAGCGCGCGCCCGCCGTCAACGTGACCGTCATAGATGGCACGAATAATGGAGACTGCGTCGTCATCGTCAACGGCGCGGTCGCCGCCACAATCATCGACGGTTTCACGATCCAGCACGGCAACAATGGCGTCAACGCAAATGCCGGAGCGGCGACCATTTCCTCCAACACCATTCAACTCAACAATACCGACATTACGTTCAACGGCGGCTCCCCCGTTCTTAACGGAAACAAGATTCTGACGAGCGCCGGACACGGCATCAACTTCTCCGGAGGATCCCCGGTTATCACCGCCAACACAATCCAGGGCAACCGCAACAGCGGCGTATTGGGGACCGGCGGCAGCGCCACCGTGAACAACAATACGGTTGCGGACAACCGCGACTATGGAATTCGCTGCGACGGTACTCCATTGTCCATCAGTGGCAACGCCATCTCCGGCAGCGGTTCCGGGGCGGCAGCCGGGATCGCCGCGGTATACTGCGTGCTCAGCGCCGGCGCCGTACCCGCCATCAATGGCAACACCATCACCAACAACAACGGCAGCGGCATTTCGGTGACCTCCGGCAGCGCAACCATCGCAAACAACATCATCAAAGGCTGCACAGGCACGCAGGGCGGGGCGGTCTTCTGCTCCGGCGGCACGCACGTTATCAAGGATAACGTGATGGCGATCAACTCCTCGTTCAACGAAGGCGGCGCTATCTACAGCAAGAGCGCCACAGTGAACGTGCTCAATAATACCGTCGTCGCAAACTCGGCGGGCGGCAATGGCGGCGCGCTCTTCGTGGACGGCGGTGTCGTAACCGCCGTGAACAACATTTTCGGCTACAACGCGCCGGGCATCTGCCGCATCAACGGTACCCTGGTACTCCGCAAGAACGACGTATACGGCAACCTGGTCTACGCGTATTCCGGGGTCAGCGCGGGCGCCGGGGACATCAGCACCGATCCCCAGCTCGCCGGCCCGGTCTCCCGTGACCTCCACATACAGCCGTCCTCGCCCTGCAAGGATGCGGGCGACAATACCGTTGTCGCCCCCGGCGACACGGACATGGACACCCAGGCCCGCATCCAGAACGGAATAGTCGACATCGGAGCCGACGAATCCGATGGAACGGTGTACACGATTCCCACCCCGGTCATCTATGTGGAGCCGGCGGCGGACGGCGGCGATGACACAAACAGCGGCGCGTCCTGGGCGCTGGCCAAGGCGACCGTCCAGGCGGGAATCAATGCGGCGGCCGGCGGCGGCGAAGTGTGGGTCAAGACCGGCCAGTACGTCGAGCAATTGACGCTGAAGAACGGCGTCTCGATGTACGGCGGGTTCAAGGGCATTGAAACCGATAAGAGCCAGCGGGACGGCAAGTTCATAACCGTCCTCGACGGAGGGAACAGCAATGCCGTCCTCACGATACCCGTCGGCGTGGGCTCGCCGGAAACCATCGACGGCTTCACCATCACCAACGGCAAGTCGTACGGAATCAACGCCACCCTTGCCGGCCTGGCCGTGACGAACAACGTGTTTTTCGCGAACGGATCCGGCATCACGGCGGCGAACAGCGGTCTGTTCCTGGACCGCAACACGATCCGGGACAACTCCGGCCCTGGCGTGAAGGCCACGTCGTGCACCGTTACCGCGACGAACAACACGATCAAGACCAATAGTGGCGGCTCCGGCGGGTACGCATTCCTGTGCTATACGGGAACGAATCTGACGGCCGCAAACAATTCGATGCAGGGCAACCAGTACGATGCGGCGAACGGCGACTCCGGAACGCTGAACCTCAGCGGCAACCAGATTGTCGGCAACGGCCGTGGAGTCGCCTGGACAGGCTTTGCCACCATCGCGAACAATACGTTAACCTCAAACGGCAGTTATGCGATCGGCGTCACCGGTACGCTTGTCTCCACAAATAACACGGTAACCGGAAACTCAGGCGGTATTTCCTGTAACGGGTCGATCACGGCCACGGGCAATACGGTTACGGGTTCAGGCTCTGCGTATAACGTCGGGGCCATTGACTCATATGGGAACGCCGTCATCACAGGCAACACCGTAGACGGTAACGGCACCATCGGAGTCGTGTGGGTCGCCAAGGACGCCTCGTCCACCGGCGTCATCACGGGAAATACCATCACGCACAACACCGGTGGCCCGCGGAGTGGAAACGGCGGCGGCATGTACATCTCCGGCAACGCGCCCAACGTTCAGAACAACGTCATCGCCCGCAACAGCGCCAATAACGGCGGAGGTATCTTCCTCGATAACACCAGCGCTACGATCGCCAACAACCTGATCTACGCCAACGGAACGCCGTACGGCGGCGGGGGCATGTATGTCAGCCAGGGTCAGCCGTCAATCGTCAACAACACGATCTCCGGAAACTCGTGCTCGGCGAACGGTGGCGGTGTCGTGTTCGACAACACGAAACCGCTCGTGGCCAACAACATCGTGGCATACAACACATCCGGCATCTTCCGAACCGCCAACAGCACTTTGAACCTGAGCCACAACGACGTTTGGGGCAACTCGGGCGCCGACTATCAGGGATTTCCCGTCGCCCCAACCGGAACCAACGGCAACCTGAGCGTGGACCCGATCCTGAGCGGTCCGCCGTCCCGCGATCTGCACATTGAGCCAGCCTCGACGCTCCGGAATGCCGGGGACGCGACAGTGGTGCAGGTGTCCTGGGTCGATATGGACGGCCAGCCTCGCACGACGGCCGGCAAAGTCGATATCGGCGCAGACCAGTCGGACAACGTGTCGCACGCAGTTACGCCGACGGTCGTTCGCGTCAACCTTCTCACCGGCAACGATGCCAACGACGGCACCGACTGGACGAAGGCGAAGGCTACCGTACAGGGCGGCATCGCCGCGGTGGCCGGTGGCGGGGAGGTCTGGGTGGCGCAGGGCACCTACCACGAGCGCATCACCCTGCTCTCAGGCGTTGCCGTATATGGCGGCTTCGTCGGCAATGAAACCAACCGGGCTCAGCGCGACTTCGTCGCGAACCTCACAGTCCTCGACGCTGACCGAGCGGGCGACGTCGTCACGGTGCCTTCCAGCCAGGGCGCAACGCAAACCATCGATGGCTTCCGCATCGGCAACATCACAAACGGCAGTACCTTCACGGGCGTTGTCGTTTATGATTCGGCGATTGTCCTCAATAACGATGAGATTACCCTCAACCAGAGAGGAATCTACGGGTCCGGCGCGGTGATCACGCTCACGAACAGCACCGTCACAAACAACCAGATCCACGGAATGCAATGTGACACAAACTCCTCTGTTACCATCGACCACACCGCCATCCTGGGTAATGGCCAGTGGGCCATCGACTCGGATTCCGGGACGGTCAACGCCAACGCGTACACGCAGATGAGTAATGGTTACGGATTCTATTGGAACAGCGGATCCATCACCGTGACGAACAGCACCTTCGATTCGAACGGAATCGGCCTGTATGCGAACGGAACGGTGCGCCTGCTGGGCAATCTCTTCCAGAACAACGGCAGGGCGGCGGGCTACAACGTTGTGACCGCAAATGGTTTCGTCACGATAGATCACAACACCATCATCAACAACGGCAGCACCGGCCTTTCGGTCAGTGCATCCCAGCCGGTTCTGAGCGGTTACACGGCCACCATCACGAACAATCAGGTCTCCGGGAATTTCGTCAACAACTCCGTCGGAGGAGTCTACTGTGGTATCTCGGGAACGGCCACCGCACTGATCCAATCAAACCAGATCACCGGAAACAGCAACACGTACTCAAATGGCTCCGGCGGCGGGCTCTACCTGGATGGGTCACCGGAAGTTCAGGACAATCTCATCGCGGACAACAGCGCGGGCTACGGCGGCGGAATCTTCGTTAACAAGGGATCGCCCCTCATCGCCAATAACGCGGTGTCCAGCAACGTTGTATCCGCCAACGGCGGCGGCATCTACCTCTACCAGGGTGTTCCTACCCTCATCAACAACACGGTCGCTTCCAACAGCGGAGGCACAAGCGGCAACGGTGGCGGAATCTATGCGGATAGCACGACGGCTACCATCGCGAACACCATCATCGCGTTCAACACCTCCGGCGGGCTGTTCAAGTCTACAAACAGCGCCATCAACCTCAGCCACAATGATGTGTACGGCAGCCTGCCTTACGACTATGGCAACTACGCCACTCCACCGACAGGCTCCAACGGCAACATCGCAATCGATCCGCAGCTCGTGCAGCCGACGGCGAGAAACCTTCACATTCAAGAGACTTCGCCCTGCCGAGACGCCGGTGACAACACCGTCCTGGTTGCCGGGTGGGTGGATATCGACGGACAACCGCGCGTTCAACCCGTTGGCGGGATTGTAGACATCGGGTGTGACGAATCGGACGGCACGCACTACGTCGTCGTTCCAATCATCATCCGGGTCAATGGCCTGACGGGCAACGATACGAACGACGGTTCCACGTGGGCGCTGGCGAAGCGCACTATTCAGGCCGGCATCAACGCCGCCGGCGGCGGGGGCGAGATCTGGGTGGCGGGGAACCGTACTATCCCGGTGACGGCATACACGGAACGCATCACGGTGAGAAGCGGCGTGGCTCTCTACGGCGGCTTCCTCGGTAATGAGACCGCCCGCCCGCAGCGCGACCCGGTGAACAACCCCACTGTCATCGATGGACAGAGCGGCGGCAACGTGGTCACGGTCCCCTCCAGCGCCGGCGCAACGGAAATCGTGGACGGTTTCACGATCGGCAATAAGACCAGTGGCAGCCAGTATGTCGGCATCGCCTGCGCGAACGCGGCGCTCACGCTGAACAACGATGTCCTTACTCTCAACACACACGGGCTGTACGGCGACGGCGCCGTTCTGGTCGTGACCAATTCCACACTCAAGAACAATTCCCAGCAGGGCATCTACTGCGTCAACAACTGCTCGCTCACGCTCTCCGACTCGCTGCTCAGCGGGAACGGTGGGCACGGGATTTACTCCACAACCGGCACGCTGAACGCCGACAGGGTCGTGTCCCAGGACAATACATACAGCGGCATCCAGTGGGAAAACGGCGTTTCAAACGTTGCTGACAGTACCATTCAGCGCGACGGCTACGGCCTGTACCTAAGCGGCACAACGATCGTCGTTCACAATACGGTCCAGAACAACGTGGGACGGTCAAGCGTGCCTGGGGTCTACGTCAACGGGTTCGCCACCGTGGACAACAACCGCATCCTGAACAACGGAGGGGGCGGCCTGCAGGCGACGGGCGGGCAGCCCGTTCTCACCGGCTACACGATCAACATCACCAACAACACCGTCACCGGAAACAACCAGAACAACGGCACCGCCGGAGTGTTCTGCGAGCTGGACAACACCGCCACAGGCCTGATTCAGAGCAACACGATCAGGAACAACTACAACACGTATTCGCAGGGGTCCGGCGGAGGCGTGTTCCTTCGGTACGGCGCGCCTGTCGTGCTCAATAACAATATCTCGAACAACAGCGCGGGATATGGTGGAGGCGTATTCTTCGACCGGACGAACGCGCTCTTCGCGAACAACATCGTTTCGGCCAACGGCGTCTCATACAGCGGCGGCGCATTCTACTGCAGCCAGGGTGCTCCGGTTATCGTCAACAACACGGTCACGGCGAACAGTGCCAGCCTCGACGGCGGCGCACTCTACTGCGACAACTCCACCGTCACGCTCAAGAACACCATCATGGCGTTCAACTCGCCCGGCATCTACAAGAACACCGCCGGCGTATTGACGATGGGGAATAATGACGTGTTCGGCAACGCGGACTACGATGCGAGCGGATTCGTGCTCACCGGCAGCATTAACCAGAATCCGATGCTCGCCGGCCCTCCGGCCCGCGATTTCCACATCCAGGCCAACTCCCCGTGCCGCAACGCTGGTGACATAGCCGCTGTGCAGACCGGATGGAAGGACCTGGACGGTCAAGCGCGTGTCCAGGGAACAACCGTAGACATCGGCGTGGACGAATCATACGGTGAGAACTACTCCACTGTGCCGGTAATCATCAGGGTCAAACCGTCCGGCAGTGATGCAAACGATGGGCTGTCCTGGGCAACGGCCAAGCAGACCATACAGGGAGGGGTTGAAGCTGCCGCCGGCGGCGGCGAAGTGTGGGTTGCGGGTGGTACGTACAACGAACTGGTTAACGTAAAAACCGCCGTGTCGTTGTACGGCGGGTTCGGCGGAACGGAAACTAACCGCACTCAGCGCAGCATTACATTCTTCTCGACGATCATCGATGGCGGCTCGGCCGGAAACGTGGTCACGGTTTCACTGGGAGCCGGCGCCACGGAAACCGTGGACGGTTTCACGATTCAAAAATCCGGCACCGGCGCCTCCGGGGTGGTCTGCTCCAACGCGGCCGTTGTTCTCGCCAACGACACGATCCAGCTCTGTGGATACGGTATGAGCGCGAGCGGATCGGTCGTTCAGGTGACCAATTCGTCGTTCAGCAACAACAACAATGGCGGCGGCGGCAATGGACGTGGCATAAGTTGCTCCTCCAACTGCTCGCTCTCGCTGACAAACGTGACGGTCAATAACAACCAGCAGGAGGCGATCTTTTCGGATAGCGGAATACTCACGGCCTCCAATCTCACCGCCAACTCGAACTACTACGGAGCCGTCAACTGGACCGGTTCAGCCACGATCAACGGAGGGACGTTCATCGGAAATGGCTACGGAGTCTATTCCAACGGAACCCTGATGCTGACGAACTCCGTCATCTCCAATTCCGTGAATCGGGGCGGAAACTACGGTGTGAATGCGATCGGATTCGTGACGATCGACCATACACGAGTGCTCAACAACTCCGGCACCGGCATCAGCGTATCAGGCGACCATCCGGTACTCACCGGCTACACGGTAAACGTGACGAACTGCACCGTCACCGGCAACTACCTGTACAACGGGACGGCGGGCGTGTACTGCAACGTAACAGGCACCGCTACCTCGCTCATCCAGGGCAACCTGATCTCGGGCAACAGCAACACATACGGCCCGGGCACCGGAGGGGCGCTCTACCTGGACGGGGCCGCCCAGCAAATGGTGCTGAACAACGCCATCGTGGGCAACACGTCAGGGAACGGCGCCGGGTTGTATTCCAATCAATCGAACTTCACCGCCGCCAGCAACCTGATAGCCAACAACTCCGTCACCCAGAACGGATCGGGGATCGGCGCCGGCGTCTACCTGAACAGGGGCACGGCTTACCTCATCAACAACACGATTGCCTCCAATGTCACGGCAGCGGGCGGTGATGCGGGCGGCATCTATGCGTACGAGTGTACCGCCACCCTCGCGAACAACATCGTCGCCTACAACCAGATCGGCGGAATCAGCAAGACCGCCGGTTCGGTGTTGACGCTCCGCTACAACGATGTGTTCAGCAACACAACCTACGCCTACAAGGGGCTTCCCGACCCGTTGGGCACCAACATCAAAGTGGATCCCCAGTTATTCAACGTGCCGGCAGGCAACTACCACCTCAAGTCCACTTCTCCGTGCATCGACGCCGGAGACAACGGGTCCATCCAGCCGGGCTGGGTGGACATTGACGGCAACCCGCGGCTCGGCGGAAGTGTTGTAGACATCGGCGCCGACGAATACACGGTTGGCTCCGCGATCACACTCAACGTCAGCACCCAGCCTGCCGGCGCTCGAGCCGGCGCGCTGTTCGTCACACAGCCGATCATCAAGGCCACCGACGCTATCCTCACGACAGACCCGACCTTCAACGGGCCGGTTACCGTTTCCATCAAGTCTGGAACCGGCGCGAGCGGTGCAACCCTGCTCGGGACGACCACCGTGATGGCCGTGAACGGCGTGGCCGTGTTCACCGACCTCGCCATCGACAAGATCGGGACAGGGTACGTCCTGACGTTCTCCAACCCGGTAATGGGAAGCGTGGACAGCAGCGCGTTTGACGTGCTGGTGGCAGGCTTCAACGCGGGCGACGTGGCGAAGGCTCTCCGGATTGCCGGAGGCTTGATCAACGCCAGCTCGGCCGATGCGGCGCGCCTCAATATCGAGGGCGCCAACCCCGGCAAGATCGATCTACTGGATGCGGTGCGCCTCGCGCGCAAGGTAGCGAACAAGGATCCGAACCCGTAGACCGGACCAAGGCTGCGGGAGGCAGGTGGCGTACGCGCCACCTGCCTCCCGCGCTTTTTGGTGTCACACTTCCCGCGACTAACGGACGTTTCGTACCCTTGACAACGCCCGTGTGAGAAGGGCTAACGGTATCAGCGCGATAACCCCCGCAGCCGGAATTGCCAGCAGAAGACGCACATCCCATATCCAGACGAGCACCGTCTGATCGCGCAGCACCGGTGACCACCAGACAACCGCGCCCGCGCCAATGCATGCCCCGGCGACGGTCGCGATCACCGCGGCGAAGCCCCACCGGAACCCCAGAACGCATCCGAGCGCGACGAGAGCGAAAACCACAATAACGCCGTAGAGCGCCGCCGAAATGGTGCCGACAACATCATGGTTGGATCCAAGCATCCAGCCCACTGCGCCGGCCCCGAGCATCACGAGCGCTACCTGGCCCATCCATTTCCAGACCTGGCGCATATGCGGCTGCTCGCGCCCTACCGGCGCAAACGCAGCGATCCAGCGCACGGCATAAGACAGGACTCTGGTGATCCGGACGCTCCGCTCCAGGATGTATGGCGGCTTGTCCGCGCCGCCGGCGAGCAAACTGACGGTCGTGCCGAACAGGTAGTTGACGTTGTTCGAGAAGGCTGGCTCATCGGCGTCCAGAATCGTCTCTTTGCCGAAACCGATCAATGAGGCGTTCGCCTGCTGAATTGCTTTCATCTCGGGGGTCACCGGTCTCATTGGTTGCCTCCTTCCTCGGTCTCCAACGGTCTTGAACGATGGATGGCTCCGATATGGGGTTCGTACGCCGGCGCCGGCCCCGAACGATCGCCCACCCCGCTTCGTGCATTGCCCACCGCCCATTGTCGCGCGGCCCTTTTTCCCATCCGGCCGAGCCGTTCGTGGTACAGATCGGCTTCCTGTTTCAGAATCGCGTTCTGAGCGTCATAGAGCGCATCTTCGTAGTCCTGTTCGGACCAGCCAGTCCCCTCCCGCTCGGAATAAAGGCGCATGGTGCGCAGGAGAATCTCACAGGCGTCAAGGCGTCCCCAGATGTAATCATTTCTGCGCCATCGCTCCTCCAGAAAACCCTGCAGGTGGCCAAGGCCTTCGCCGGCCAGTTTTCGCGCGGCGGGAGTCTCGTCAACCAACTCATCGCAGGTTATCAGATACAGGTTATTGGTATCGTTTGGGCTGACGCGGACGAGGTCGATGGGCCTCTTCCCGCCGAGATCCGATATCGCACCCAACACGTACCTGACCGCGTCCACCTTGGTGAACCGGGTCTGTGAGGCCCATCGAATGACGGGCTCCAAGCCACCGTCATCGTTGGAGCTCACGCCAAGCGGGCGGGTGTAGTTCAGGAGCGCCGTAACCTGGGCCGCGAACCCGTTGACTCCCGGTGCGGCCCCGCCGGCCACATCCAGACCGGACTCTCTGCGACCCCTCTCCGCCTCTTGAGCGATGGCCTCGAGCCAGCGGGCGAGCGCCGTCATTGGATTCGTGGTGGAGTCCGACATCAGGCGGGCTATAGCGCTGTTCTGGTCCGCTGCGGAGGTTGCGGTTGCCGGAACCTGTAAGAGAAGGCGGAACGCGAATTCCAGATCGTTCAGCATTTGAACCGTCGCTGTCCGGAACCTGCTATGGAAGCGAACGAGCCTCGAGTGGTAACTCGGCCAGTCGGTCGTGCCGGCGTCGCGAGGGCGGTCTCCTCGGCCCCCCGAGCCCACCGGGGGCGCCGAAGACGGGTCGACCGCGGTGTAGAGGTAGTCGTTGAGCTTTTCGAGTTGGAGGTAGAGCGCATATTTGCGGCGCGTGATCGCCCTGTCAACGCCGCCCGGATCCTGTGACGGGCGCGGCCGGCCGAGTGAATCGTTGATCCGGTCAAGCCGCCTGCGCACCGCGCGGCGCCGAAGATCGTTCCAGCCCACCGCCTCCAGCGCGGCGAGCGCGGCAAGCGCCACCGGCGTCGGGTCCTGACCCGGTACTTTACCATTGCCGTGCCGATAGAAGATGCCGGCATCACTCCCTGGGTTCAGGCGGAGGTGCAACGCGTTCCACGCTTCATTGATCGCGTGCCAACGCTGAATCAACGCGGGATCGTCGTCCAGCAGCACGGTTTCAACTCGCACCTGATTCAGGATGGTCGGAACTACGGCGTCGTGGTCTCGCCATGATCCATCCGCCAAAGCCGCGGGGTATCCGGCGGCATTCTCCATCTGCGTCGAAGAGTCGCGGAGCCACTGGCCGCCGAGTTGGCGCGTCAGTTCGTGGATTCCGCTCTCCTGTACCAACCTGCCAAACACTTTGCTCCGCCGGTTGAAATCGAGAAGATCGCGGATGGAGGGCCAGACGTTCCCCTTCACGCCCATGAAAGACACCGCCATCAGGACGTCCGCCAGCGCCGGCTCGCTTTCCCCGCCCGGATTCGCGTGGTCCACCGGTCGCCCGGGCGGATTCGGCTCGACGAACAGGATACAGCGGTGCGTGCGTACAAACGCGGGCTTGTCCCTGACAGCGTCAACCGCCCAATCCACCGGCTGGTTGTCCCACAGCCCTCCATCGACGTACCACACGCGGTCCTGTTCATCGAAGACAGGGCCGAACGCGCCCGGAAACGCCGCGCTGGCAAGCGTCGCCCTCGCGATCTGCGCCACCTTGCCGGGGTCGAGGAAGTCCTTCCCCGAAAACTCGATGACGTCGGAGCGCGTTTCCACGTCGATCTGATGGCCGATCGCGTCGCGTGTGGTCTCGCAGTGCCCCGCCAGATGCGTTCGGCACAGGCGGATGCACAGATCGAGCCCCTTTCCGGGCGGCGACCCGCTGCCTGCCGCAACGTTGCGGTTGAGTTCATTTTCAAGGACATCCAAAAGGATCCGGCTGTCCATCAGGCCGTCCGGGGCGTCGCCCTTGCGGAATTTGAGCGCTTCCACGTCGAGCTGGATGAGAAGGATGTCGTGATATCGCACGAAATCGGTTCCGCCGGCGAGGCAGCTTGCCAGGAGAGTGGAATTGACGGCCCCGGCCGAAGCGCCCGTGAGGATGTCTACAACCGGCCGCATCGGGATCTTGGCGAGGCAGGCGTAATAGCCTTCGGAACCGGATTCCGTTGTGGTGCTGGAGCTCTCGCGACCGGCGCAATGCGCGTCCCAGGCCTTGGCCAGCCTGAACACCTCGTGAGTAACGCCCGCTTCATACAGGACGAGCGCAATGGCGCCGCTCATCGCCAACCCCATCCGTATTTCGCTGGTAACGTCCGACGATGGCCGCAAAGGTCCTGCTGTGGTATCGAGCATCATTCACTCCCGTGCTGGAGAACATGTGGTTAGCTCGAATTGTATCACGCGCCGTACGGGAAGCGCTAGGACCACGCTCAACGAAGGTTCGGTTCAGGCGTCGATGATTTCGCGAACCAGAGGCCGCCGCACCGGCGGCGCATCCGAGATGGCGAATGCGGTCCGAAGCCTCTCGCGCGCGGATCCCGCCTCGCGGGCGGAGACGGAGTGGATGCGCGCGATAACGTCTCCGGCGCGGACCTCTTCGCCCGGCTTCGCCAGCCTGTCGATGCCCACATCCGGGTGGATAGCGGAGTCTTTGGCCAGGCGGCCGCCGCCGAGATCGCGGACTATCTCGCCGACGATCCGCGCATCACACGCCGACACGAACCCGGACCGGTCGGCCTTCAGTTCCGTGGTTGACGGCGCTGAATGGTCGCGGGCCAGACGGGCGTTGAATGCGCTCAGATCCGCTCCCTGTCCGATCAGCATTTCGTCCCATTTGCGGCGGGGAGCGCCGGAATCAAGGCACTTCGCCGCCATCTGTACGCCGTCCGCATCGGAAGCCACCGTGCCCGTCTGCACCAGCAGCGACGCCGCGCACGCCAGAGTAAGCTCACGGAGATCGTCCGGCCCGTTGCCGTCGAGGCAGTCAACCGACTCCCGCACCTCGACGAAATTGCCTACCGCCCGTCCGATCGGGGTGCCCATATCCGTCCAGAGGGCTCTCGTGTTCACACCGCATTCGGCGCCCAAGGCGACCATCGCGCGAGCGAGTTTGAGGGAGGAGGCCTCATCCGAGATGGAAGCGGCGGCCCCGAACTTCACGTCCAGCACAAGCGCGTCCAACCCCTCCGCGAGTTTCTTGGACAGGATGGACGCCGTGATGAGATGCGTTGAGGGGACGGTTCCGGTCGCATCCCGCAAGGCGTAGATTCGTTTGTCGGCCGGCACCATTTCCTCCGTTTGGCCACAGATGACGCACCCGATCTCCTGTACCTGCTCGATGATCCGCTCAACCGACGGCAATGCGTTATAGCCGGGAATGGTCTCCAGCTTATCGAGCGTACCGCCGGTGATGCCCAGGCCGCGGCCCGAAATCATCGGAACGCGGAACCCAAGGCACGCAAGCAACGGCGCAAGGGGCAGGCTGATCTTGTCCCCCACTCCGCCGGTAGAATGCTTGTCCACCACGGGACGGGGGTCTTCCGGGAAGGAGAGAACACGGCCGGATGTCCGCATCGCCATCGTGAGCGATGCCGTTTCGGCCGTTGACAGTCCGCGGAAATACACGGCCATCAGGAAGGCCGCCATCTGGTAGTCGGGGATGCTTTCCGCCGTATAGGCGGCGATGAGCTCATGGATGCTCGCCGCTGTCAACTCGTGGCCGTCCCGCTTCGCTTCGATGAGGGGCAGGAAATTCATCGGTGCATCTGCTCCGGTCCGAACGGGTGGGTGTATAACTCCTCGAACGGGAGCGTCAGAATATCCCCCGCTGTGTTCGCCGCATAGACAGTGCAATGGGGACCAAATTCGGCGATCACCTGGCGGCAGAGGCCACACGGCGGCCAAGGTGACGGCGCGTCGGTAACGACCATCACCTCAACAATCTCGATAGTCCCAACGGCGCTGACGGCCGCCACGATAGCGCTTCGTTCCGCGCAGATGGTCGCCCCGAACGAGGAGTTCTCGACGTTGCTGCCGGTGAACACGGAGCCGTCACTCAGTCGTATGGCGGCGCCCACATGGCAGCGGCTATAGGGTGCATAGGAATTCCCTCGCGCCGTTGCGGCGCGCCGGTACAGATCCTGCACCCGGGGAGAGCTGGTTTGAGTGGTTTCTGACATAGGTGTGTATTACATGCTCGGTTTGGCTGCGTATTGTATGTAGTTGTCGAGGAGTTTTCGCGCGACGATGCCGCCGCCGTTCTGCGCGTTGAGATGGCTCACGATGTCCAGTGTCGACAGGACGATCCTGCCCTTGCCGAGCGGAATTTCGCAGACAGTGGTCGAAACCCGCGGCTCGTTGGTATTCACCGCGCCGGCAATGGCCTGCTCCCCCTCCAGCATCAACCCATAGCGTTTCGAGGAGTACGCCGCCAGGTCTGCGTACTCCCAACCCAAGCCGGTGTTCACAGGCAAGCCCTTGAACAGAGGGTGCTGGCGCACAAACAGATTGCCGCCGAGCCATACGTCCCCGACGACCATTTTGCCGGTGTATTTCACCAGCCCGGCGTCGCTCAGCACCCTGGCCCAACGCTCCGTGTCGTCCAGAAAGACCGCGGTGGTCCCGTCCTCACGCACTCGCTTGAGGATATCGTCAACGCGGCGCTGTTCATGCGCGACGGCGGTCGGGGTTGACCATGACAGAGTCATCTCGGCGCCACCGCCTTCCTGGAAATACTCCAATTTGATGCTGTACGCGTGGCCCGCTTCCAGGTGAACCGGAATCGCCTTCTTCAACTCGGGGGCGTGCACGATCCAGTCGTCGATTACCAGTTGGCCGTCTACCCAGAGGCGCGCTCCGTCATCGGAACGTGTGCCGAATGTGTAATCGCCGGTTTCAGGCGGTGTGACGGTTCCCGTCCAGCGAACGCTGAAATTCTCCCCGCCCATTCCGTCCGCGGGAGGGCCACCCCACACGAAAGCCACACCTGGGTCAACGCGTGTGGCCGCGAGGGTTTTCAGATCACGGTCACTGAAATACTCGCCCAGCAATCCCGATCGGCCGTCAGTCGCGTGGAGCGCATCAGCCGGGATCGCGTTGCTCTTGTCCGGATCGGCGTCGCCAATGAGGATGTAGTCTAGTTTACCGAGTCCCTCTGAGTACTTCGGCAGTGTGGTACCCTTGGTGGATGCGATGTTGGCGGCGATCCGCCCGTCAAGTTCCAGCACCGCGCCGCTCGCCGGTACGGGCGCCGATTTCCAGTCCAGGGCCAGGATTTCATCGTCGCCTTCGGCACGCACAATGCCTTTTGCATCCTGTAGTTGAGCGTGAACGGTGTACCTGCCGGCGGACGCCGGAAGGTGGAACTCTACGTTCGTCACCAACGGTTGGCCGTATACATCGCCGCCCCGAACCTTCGCCGGCAGGCCGCGAAGGAACTGCGTCACTCCGCCAGGGCCGGTGAGCCACACGCGCAGTTCGTACTTCCCCCGCAGGTTCACTTCGTTCACCAGATGGAAGTCCACCGTCACGGTGTCGCCCGCATCGACCACCTTGTTCCGCACCTTCACCGCCACGTACACGGGACGGTTATAGCGGGCAATCAAATCCACGGGGCCCTTCGGGTTCCGCCAACAGTCCACGATGCCGGAGTGGTTTTCGTATATCTCGGATTCCCACCCGTTGACCGCGAAACCGTCCGATACGTTGGCCATTCGCACCGTTTCGATGGTGCGGCCATGGTAGTAGTACTGCGTTCGCGCCATGCCCAGCGTGAGGGAGTCGACGGTCGGGAAGTACTTCCGCAGCCCCTTGTTGTCGAGGTAGTCGGCGTAAGCCTGGTACCACTTGCGGTATTCGGCGCCATCCCAGCCGTCCTTCCCGGTCCGCGTGAGTTCGCTGTTGATAACGTCTAGGCGGGGCGGCGTGGAAATTGAGCCTTCTTCACCCCAGTACACGGTTTCCCGCGTGTTGGTTGTGTAGTTGTAATGGTCGGTCGGGCCTTTGTAGAACTCGCTGAGGTAGTTGCCGGGACCTTCCGCATTGTGATGATCGAACCAACCGGTGATGTGCGGCTTGCTATCGTATGGGAGCATATGGAGCTTGCAGGGGTCGGTCTCGCTCTGCGACGAACCTGATGTGAACGTGATGATGCGTGTCGGGTCGATAGCGTGAGCGTCAGCCATGTCCTTCCCCTGATGCGGCAGTGGCGGCCTGGCTTCCTCGTTGATCATGTCGTATATGACCATACTCGGGTGATTTCGGTCCCGTTTGACCATTCGCAGCAGCTTCTCACGCGCCCACCGGAACGCGAACGCGTCGCCTCCGCCCGATACATATCCGCCGGGCTCCTCATATTGAAGCAAGCCCAACTCATCGGCGTAATCCATCACGATGGGCGGGCCGATGCAACGGTGGAAGTTCAGCATGTTCAGGCCGAGCTTCTTGGCGGTCAATATCTGCTTGCGCGCGAGTTCGGGCGTCGGGTAGAGGCCCGTCACCGGCCAGAAGCCCCACGAAATGGCCGTGCGCAGCACGATCCGCTTGCCGTTCAGGCGAAACACGGCGTTCTTGCCGACACCGTCTTGTCCGAACCAACGGAAACCGAACCGCTGCGAAACGGAGTCGATAACGCGGTTGCCAACGAGGATTTCGGCGTCGCAGAAGTACAGGTTCGGGTGGTCCAGATCCCATAGCTTGGCCGAACGAACGGTCAGGTCATGGGTCAGCCTGTTCTCGCCCGGCTTCAACTGCACTCCCTGGACGTTCTCTGTCTGAACGACGCGGCCCGTTTTCGCGTCGCGAATCCGAACCTGGACGCTGCCGTGAACGGCGATGGGCTTTCCGTTCTGTAGCGTGAGATCGACGCCTATCGACCGCATCGACGGCTTATTGCGCACGTAAATGTTCTCGATGTGGACCGGATCGGTAACGGTGACGCGAACGGGTCCGCTGATTCCGCCGAAGCCATGGCTGATCGGCATTGTATAGCGTCCCCAACTGTCGGCCAGCGGATCATACCAGGTGAAGTTGCCGCCATGGTCGGTGATGCGAACAGCCAGTCGATTTGCCTTGCCGCGCGCGAGTTTTCCCGTAACATCGACGTCGAACGGGGTGTTGCCGATGAGATCATACCCCACCAGTTCGCCGTTCAGGAACACTTCTGCGCGCTGCCGGACGGATGCAAAATGGAGGGTTACGCGGCGGCCGGGCTGTTGCGCCTGCAGGGTGAAATCCGTCCACCACCAGGAAACGCCCGTGTAGTCTCGGCCCAGGCGGTCCTGCCAGTATTCCTCCACGGTCCCGGGCACGGACACCCGCTCTCCCCCGGCGACCATGGCTTCCCACCCCCCGGTTGGCAGGTTCACCGGCAGCGACTTGACGTCGACGGGCGGAAGGTATAGCGTGTCGTTCTGCCATTCCGCCTTTGTGTCGAGCCACAAGGACCATCTGGCTCCCGACAGATCCTTCTCAACGCGCTGGGCGTGGCTGGGCATCGCGCACAGCACCAACGCGGCCGCTGCAGCAATCAGGCATGCATTCATGGTTTGACCCTTCCCTATCCGCAGTTTGGATGTTGAATCGCCAAGTGTCAATCCTGTGCTTGAACGGCGCTTGTGCTGTTCACCTGACTCCGCCATTTCACGCACCTGGGAGGAATATCATGTCCACTTTGCGCGTTACACGCGTCTCGACGGAAGGGCTCGTCAATCCGCTCGGAATCGATGAACGCGCTCCGGCCTTCGGGTGGCGGCTGGAGTCCGGTCGTCGGAACCAGGCGCAGACCGCATATCAGATTCGGGTGGCGCCGAGCCCCCGCCAATTGGCGGACGGTGAAACTCAAACGTGGGATTCGGGACGTGTAATGTCTGCCGAGTCTGCCTGCGTGGAATACGGCGGCCCGGTCCTGTCTTCGCGCACTCGGTACTACTGGACTGTGCGTGTGTGGGACGGCGGAGATGAACCGTCCGCATGGAGCGAGCCAGCCTGGTTTGAGACGGCGTTCCTTAAGGCTTCCGACTGGTCGGCGAAGTGGATTGGCGCCCCGAGCCCCGCGGACGGCAAGACGTCGCCCGCGCCGATGATGCGGCGTGAATTCACTATCGACGGCCCCGTCAGGAATGCGCGACTGTATGTCTGCGGCTTGGGGTACCACGACGTCTCGATCAACGGCCGGCCGGTCACTGACGAAGTTCTCGCCCCGGCCTTCACTCCATTTCACAAGCGCGCGGAGTACCTCGTCCACGATGTCACGGAAGCGCTGAGACAAGGGACTAATGCCGCCGGCGTGACACTGGGCCGCGGCTGGATGGGATTGGCGACTCCCAGTGTCTGGGACCATGCGCACGCGGTCTGGCATCACGAGCCTTGCCTGTTGCTCCAACTCGAGATCGAGCACGAGGACGGTTCTCGGACGACGATTGTCTCGGACGAGAGTTGGCGCGTCCACGATTCGCCCTCGGTACGGGACTCCATCCTTACCGGCGAGACGTACGACGCCCGTCTGGAACAACCCGGCTGGGACGCTCCCGGCTTCGACGATTCGGCCTGGCGGCCCGCGCAGGTTGTCGAAGCGCCGACGCAGCACCTCGTCGCGCGCCGGCACGAACCGATCCGTCGTATCGAAGCGATCCGCCCGGTTGCGGTGAGCTCACCCCGGCCCGGTACGTGGGTGTTCGATGTGGGTGTCATGATCGCGGGGTGGGCCCGGTTGCGCGTCGAGGGCGTTGCGGGCACAACGGTTGAAATCCGGTACGCCGAGAGGCTGCGCGAGGACGGCGCCGTTAACAACGACAACGACATCATCTACGAAGAGATACAGGTAGATCGGTACACGCTGCGGGGAAACGGCCCGGAGTGCTGGGAGCCCCGGTTCAGCTATAAGGGATTCCGCTATATCCAACTCGATGGTTATCCGGGCACACCCACGCTGGATACCCTCGAAGCCTTCATCGTGCACTCCGACGTGGAAACCCTGGGCGGCTGGGAATCATCAGACGAGTTGCTGAACACGATTCATCGCATCACCGGTCGGTCTATCCTCAACAATCTGCACGGCATTCCCACCGATACGCCCGTCTACGAGAAGAACGGCTGGACCGGGGACGCCCATCTCACGGCGGAGCCCGCGCTGCGCAACTTCGGCATCGCGCGCATCCACGCGAAATGGCTGGACGATATAGCGGACAGCCAGCGCGACGACGGCCTCGTCCCGCTTATCATCCCCTGCCCTGGCTGGGGAAATGCCGATTCGCCGGAATGGGGCAGCGCATACCTGCTGGTAGCGTGGTATCTCTACCAGGCGACTGGCGACATCCGGATTCTGAAACGGCATTTCGCAGGAATGGCCCGGTATGTGGAGTTCCTGGCCTCGCAAGCGGTTGATTGCATCAGCCCGAGTTGCCTCGGCGACTGGCTGCCTCCCGGATACGACAATCGCGATCCGGAAGGCCCGGCGGTCTCGGCGTCCGCATACACCTTTACGGATTCCCGGCTCCTGGCCGTAATGGCCCGCACT
This sequence comes from Armatimonadota bacterium, assembly GCA_036504095.1. NCBI lineage: Bacteria > Bacillati > Armatimonadota > Armatimonadota bacterium. The sequence continues at coordinate 72,838 of DASXVS010000026.1, forward strand.
CTGAGAATGCCGGACGACGCCGCGCGCTTTGACGCGCTCGCCGACCGCATCCGTGACGCCGTGAACTCGCGATTCCTCGACAAGGGCCATGGCGTGTACAGCACGGACCGGCCGGAGGTGGGCTACCGGCAGACTCCCAATGTGCTGGCCGCAGCATTTGGCATCACACCACGGGATCTGGTCCCCCGGGTGGTGGACCGACTGGTCGAGGACATCCACGCAAAGGGCGATCACCTGGACTGCGGGATTCTCGGCACGAAGTGGATACTGCCCTTGCTGACCGAAAACGGGCACGTGGACCTGGCCTACCGCATCGCAACGCAGCGCACGTATCCCGGTTGGGGTTTCTGGATCGATCGGGGGGCGACAGCGCTGTGGGAGGCGTGGGACCTCAACTCGCGTTCGCTCGATCACCACATGTTCGGTTCGATAGACGAGTGGTTCTTCAGATACCTCGCCGGCATCAACATCGCCGCGCCGGGTTACCGCGAGATCGTGTTCAATCCGTATTTCCCGGCCCGGCTGATCAGCGTCCGCGCGCAAACCGAAACAGTGCGCGGCGAAGTCGCCTCAGAATGGACGCGTGCGGACGGGGCCATTCACCTCGACGTCACAGTGCCGGTGAACGCCGCTGCGCGCGTGTGCCTGCCTGCGGAGGCCATTGAATCCCCTTCCAAGGCGATCGCCATTGGCGAGCAGCACACGCGGAGCGTTTACGCCGTCGGTTCCGGCAAGTGGCATTTCGCCGTCCACACGTAGCCGTATGATGCTGGCGCCGCTATGCCCGGTGACCCACGGACCCCTGGTGCGCAGAGGTGAGTCTATCCCAGTAGCACCCGGAGGAATCGCTTCCGGGAAAAGGAGAGACCGATATGAAGATACGCACACTCTTGACGACGGCGGTGGCCGGGCTGACGCTGGGTACCATGGGCCTCATCGGCGCGCCGCAGGCAATAGCACGGGACCACGGCGACCGGGATGACGAGAGACAGGAATCTCGCCACAACAACCGCAACTCCGACTCGTATAGCCGGAACTCCGATTCGTACGGCCGGAATTCCGATTCGTACGGCTGGAACTCCGACCCGTATGGCGGGAACTGGAGCGGTTATGGCCAGGAGCGGGGGCAGCGACAGCGCGATAGCTTTCGGGGCAAATCCAAACACAACCGTGGCAGACATCGCGGATGGTACAAATCCAACGGGCGCGGCCACCAGAACAACCGGTGGCAGGATCGCGATCAGGACGGCGACCGCCGGTAGAAAACGCACCACCTGAATAGGCGCCGTTGCGGGCCGAACAGCCACACGCTGTTCGGCCTGTTGGCGCCAGATGGTGACCGGATCGCACCTTGGCACGTCATACTATCGGGGCGCCGCGGACCGCCGCGGAGCGAACCCCAACCGATATTGCCAATCCAGAAGCCACGGAAGGCGCCAAATGCTAGTACTCACAAGAAAACAGGGCCAGTCAATCGTGATCGGAGACTCCGTCGAGGTCTTTATCGTGGAAGTCCGAGGCGACCAGGTGCGACTGGGAATCGAGGCTCCGCGAACTGTCCCGGTGGTTCGCCGCGAGGTCCTCGTAGAAACCGCAGCAACGGACCGTGAAGCGGCGGTTCCCGACACGGACGATGGGCACCGTCCCGACCCCGGCGTGACGCTCAAGTCCAACGGTCTATGCGACGAAAAATAAGTGTGGATGACCGCGACACACCGCGGTCTACCAGGGCTAAATGCGCCCCCGCGACGGGATGAAACCATGCCGGCGCTCGACTCGTCATTCCTGTGAAAGGGCATCTATCTTGTCGGGCTGCCCCGGGGTGCGCGGGGGTTCCTGAGTTGAATATCGGCGTTCGATAATTCCGCCGCCGGATATTTCGGACGTTTTGAAGGTTTTTGGTCTGAATCTGATCCAACTGAGTAGAATGGAATCGATGACGTTTTCGAGAGTGTGTGGCTTCAGGCCACGGAAGGAGCATTCAATGAAAAGGACCATCTTCTCGACGTTGGTCATGGCCGGTTTCGCCGGCTTCGTTCTGACTGGCGCCCTGGCGCAGAATACACCTACGCCAACTCCTGCACCGGCACCCGCGGCAAAACCGGCCAAGGTTGTCAATATAGACTTCAAGGATATGGCGATCCGGGACGCGTTGGACGCGCTCTTCCGGGGGACCGGCCTCAACTACGCGCTGACACCGGAAGCTGCCCAGACAGCTCCCACCGTCACCATCAATCTACAAGATGTGACCTTGGACGCGGCGCTGAGCATCCTCACCAAGTCCAACGGCCTTCGTTATCGGAAAGACCGTGATACTGGCGTCTATATGATCGAACCGAAAACCGCGGACGCGGCGGCGACGCCGGTTAACGGTACCCCGACAACGCCGGACACTTCTACCACAACGCCAGATACCCCAACGCTGCAGATCGAAAAAATCCCGATGAACTACGCCGACTCCCTGGACATCTACGGCACGCTGACGGGCCAGGGCAGCAACCGGGCCGGCAATATGATGAACAGCGGCGGAGGCTTCGGCGGCAATAGCGGTTTCGGCGGCAGCAGCTTCGGCAACAACAGCTTCGGCGGCGGCTTCGGCGGAAACAGCGGCTTCGGCGGCGGTTTCGGCGGAAACAGCGGCTTCGGCGGCGGCTTCGGGAGCAGCGGCTTCGGCGGTGGCTTCGGGAGTAGCGGCTTCGGCGGCGGTTTCGGCGGAAACAGCGGCTTCGGCGGCGGCTTCGGGAGCAGCGGCTTCGGCGGCGGATACGGCGGATTTGGCCGCTGATTTTGGGCCGATCATTTTATCTCATACAGGCGCCTCGTCCAATGGCCGAGGCGCCTCTTTCTTGAAGAGACACGACGGTCACGGAACCTCAACTGTCGCATCTTCCGGATCGCGGCTACATTCCGGCCTTGGGAAAACCGATGAAGCATCAGGTTGCGACGACGGCGATTCTCGCGAGCCTCCTCGCGGTTTCGATACCTTGCGTTGCTCAGACGCCATTCGCGGACGTTCCCAAAGGGCATTGGGCCTATGACTGCGTCCGATCGCTCTACCCGAAAGCCCTCTTGTTGCCGTATCCCGATGGGACGTTTGGCAGCAAGCGGCTGATGACGCGCTATGAGTTCACGGTTTGTGTCGCCCGTTCGGTTCCCATGTGGGAGCAGCGTATCGAGGGTAAGCCAGGCAATCGCGCCCCCCTGGCGTTCCCTGTGCCTGATCGGGATGATTTTGCGTGCCTTACTGCATTGGCCGACGAGTTCACGCCGGAGTTGAAGGTCCTCCAGGTGAACGTGCCAAAGCTGAAGGCGACCCTCAGGCGGCTCCGATTCGCGGCGATGCCGGCGGCGCTGCGTGAGAACCCGCTGGCTGTCCCCCCGCCATTCGCGGATGTGCCGCGCAATCATTGGGCGTATGACGCAGTCTGCTTCCTCGCCGATCGTGGGATCATAGGGGGATACCCGGACTAGCAGCCCGAACGCGGTAGAGTCGCCCTCTCACATTTGCCCGTTGAGAAAGCCCTTCCACGCGTGATCCACGGTTCAGGCGTTTTGTGCCTCTCCCCCCGACCACTGCGGGACTTGACGTGGACGGTCACCCGCGATTTGAGGCGTCAATGGTTCAGGTGCGAACTCCCGGGGCCGTCGACGCGTCGAAGTTTGTGGACAATTCAACTAGCTTCTCGCAAATTCTTTCCGTTAGGCGCGACCGTGCCCGGTTGCCTTACGTCAAAAGCCCGGTCATAGCATGGGGCCGCTGTTTCATTTTCTGTTTAATGGGAGTCACGAGTGACACTGCGCACAAATCCCCTTCTGCGGCGAGCAATGGGCGTATCGCTGCTGATCGGTTCATGTCTTGCATCGGGCATCGCCCGTCCGGCCCAACCGCTGCCCGCGCCCCGGGTGCCATCCGCGGCCACCGTGCCCCCCGCTCCCGGTCCGGACCCCGCGGCGGTGAAGCCCGCGGCGCCGACGGCGGATGCAATTCAGATCAGCAAATCGGATAAGGGCATTTCTGTGTATGCCGTCTCGGCGGATGCGCACGCCCTGTTCACCCGTCTCGCCAAAGAAGCCGGGCTGAAGTTGATTGTCGATGATTCTGTGCGCCGGAACATCACCATCAATCTCATCGACAAGTCCGGCCCGGAGATTCTCGCCAATATCGTGGCGGCTTTCGGCCTTTCCAGCCGCGAGGTGAATGGGATCCACATCGTGAGCGAGGGAATCCCGACCAGCCCCTCCTCGTACCTGCTGAGCGACATCGACGCCATTCGCACCCAGTACGTGCTGGCGCCAAACGCCAAGTCTCTTCTTCCGGTGTTTCTGCAGGACCACGTCAAGACAAACGCCGAGCAGAACTCTGTAATTCTCTCGGCTCCGCCGGACGTGCTCACGAAATTCCGCCAGGACATCGCTCAATTCGACATCCCGTCCGCGCAGATCATGCTGGATGTCCTGATGGTTGAGTTCACCGACTCCTCGTCGAAAGAGTTCAGCGCCAAGTTCGATTTGACCACCCGCGGCCGCGAATACACCGTGAATTCGCCCGTAGGGGAAATACTCTACCGAACGCTGTCAACCCTGCCAAACGGGTTCAATGCGGACATCCACTCCCTCGTCACGCAGGGTAAAGCGCGCATCCGGGCGAATCCCAGCATCGCAACCGTGAGCGGACAGGCGGCCAGGATCTTCATCGGGAAGCAAAGGTACATCTCCACACCGGTGAGCATGGGCGGTGATTACTATGGCGGCCGCAACTACATCGACGCGGGGGTGACGCTCAACATGACGCCCTGGACCGGCGGTGAGGGCGAGATCATCGTGGACGTTCAACCCGAGATCAGCGTGCTCAGCGCGCCGGACCCGAAGACCGGACTCCCGGACAAGAGCACCCGGCGGGCAAACACGACGCTTCACGTCCGGGACGGCGAAACGATCATCATCGGCGGTCTCGTGCAAAAGGAAACCATGACCACGCGAACGAAGATCCCGATTCTGGGCGATCTGCCGCTCGTGGGTTCCGCCTTCCGCTCGCGTGACGACCGCGAGACGACCACGGACATGGTTATCTTCATTACGCCGCACATCCTCTCGCAGACAGGACATCTGCCGGCCGAGCAGGAGAAGGAAATACAGAAGCGGGTACTCCAGGATGACGCGGGAAAGGCAAAGGTCAATTAGGATCCCCGCCCAACTTGCGCGCATTGGCACCACACTGCTGGCGGCCGGCCTTCTGTGTTCACACGCTCAGGCTCAGGGAGCAGCGTACTGCAACATCACCCGAATATCGGCGAAACGCCTGCCGAATGCCGTTCAGGTGACCATTCAAGCCGATGGAGCGATGCGTCTGAGCGCCAGGATTGAAGACTTCTTCGATATGAAGGCGCTGCAGGCCGGCAGATTCGAGGATATTGCCAAGCCGGTTTCCTCGCTTCCGTTCCGTGTCGTCAACGCGCGGTCCAGGGTCAGCAGTTTCACGGACATCGGCCTATACCCGGTGAGCCATGTCGAGGTGTCCGTGCCATCCAACACGCCCGAAGGCATCGGCGTCGATATTCGTGTGGCGTTGCTGGCCCCTTCGGTGCCGGAATCGGTCGCGATGCTCGAAGATTTCAATTTTGTGGATCCGTCACGAAAGGGATCAGTGGCGAACGTCCAGTTGACCCCCGACAAAACGACTCTCATCGTGGTTGTGACCAGCGACCGGCAAACGGCACAGCCTACCGTGCTAAGGTCGGCGCCCCCGGGAGCGCCCGTTCAACTTGATGTGTCATCGCAAAGCGGTAACATCTCGATCCACGCGCTTAACGCCGACCTGAAGGACATGCTCCGCCGCGTTGCTGTTGCCGCCGGACGCCAGATCGTGCTCAACGGCACCGCCGATCACACGGTGAGCCTCTGGATGGACGATGTTTCGCTACACGTCGCGCTCAGCACGGTGGCCATCGCGTACGGCCTGAACGTGGATGATTCGGGGCCGATCCTGCAATTTGCCGACGCGGACGCGCGAAGTGTGCCTTCCTTTGGAATGAGCGTGACGGAGATCATCCCACTGCGATGCATCGAGGCCGCCGCTGTCAGGAACTGCCTGCCCGATTTTCTGCTCCGATACACCAGCGCAGACACTCAGCAGAACACGCTCACGGTTTCCGGCCCGGAATACCTCGCCCGCAAGGTTCGCGAAGACGTTGCCGTGCTCGATCGCCCCTCGCCCCAGGTGGAATTGTCCGCTCAGGTTCTCGAGTTTGCGTCGAGTGAAGACCTGGACATGGCGTTGGGGGCGGACGCTGGCAAAGGATCCCGCGGCGCAATAGTCGATGTGGGAACCGGTGACATTTCGATCCGCCAATTGGATGCCGCTCCCGCGGCGTTTGGCGCACGGCTTCGAGCCCTCCGGGCCTCCGGCCGCGCGCGCCTGGTCGCCACGCCCAGCGGGACCGCCCTGCTCGGCAAAACGGCAGACCTCTTCGTCGGACAGCGCAAGTTCGTAAAGACGATGGCTTTCGACTATTCCAATGGAGAATGGACAGCGCAGTTTGTGGGGGTTGACGTTGGCGCCAAGCTCACGGTCAAGCCCCTGATGCTGGGCGACGGAGGCGTCACGGTCCATCTTGAGCCTTCGGTCAGTACTATTTCGGAGCTGGAGCCCGTGACCGGCTTGCCCACCGTGAACACCCGAAAACTCTCGACCACTCTACGCGTCAAGGATGGGGACACGCTCGTCGTCGGGGGCCTCGGATTGCATCAGATCGGACGATCGGCGAGGGGTATACCATTCCTACGCGACCTTCCCCTGATAGGCGGCCTTTTTCGCCTGCCCGGACGTTCGGATTCTTCCAGCGAACTGGTCTTTCTTGTTTCAGTACACGTACGCAACGCCGCGGAGCGGCCTGGCGTATCGGCGGCGATCATATGACGGGAGTACACGGCATGAACCGGATGGTGTGGACGGTGCTGGCTGCGCTTCTAGCCCCCTCGATGGCGGCGGCGCAGGATTCGGCCTACTGCAATATTACGTCGGTGCGCGCAACCCAATTGAGCAATGGTGTGCAGATAGTCGTGCGCGCCGACGGCGTGCTCCGGTGGCACAACGCCCGTCCGGGCGGCGCCCAGGTTGTGGTGTATCTGGCGAACGCCAAATCCACCATCGGCAAGAGCTTCATCGACGTCGGTAAGTACCCGGTCAGTCACATTCAGTTGGATGTCCCACAGAGCGCCACCCAGGGAGTCGGCATCACCCTGACGGCATCGCTGTACGAACCGGCAAGCACCAGTATCGAACAGAGCAACGACATGCAAAGCCTCATCATCACCGTCAACAGCAGGCGCACGGTGACGAAACGCCCGGGCGCGGCCTCCTCGGAAACTACGCCGCCTCCGGCCGCGGGGATGACGGTGACGGTCGACGGCGGCCTCGCCACCGTCTATGCGGAGAAGGCAAAACTGGTTGCCCTTCTCGCCGAAGTCGGGCATAAGGCCGGGCTGAACATCGCGGTGGACGATTCCGTTAAGGATCGCGAAGTCTCCATGACGCTGGATGCGCTTCCCGTGGCGGACGTTCTGAAAGGGATCGCCGGCGCGACTGGGCTGGCGCTTAGTGACGAGGGCGGGGTCTATATGGTGACCGACGGCGTGCCGACCGACCTCGCCACGTACCATCTCTCGTCAACGGAGTCGTTCCGGATGAAATACACCCGCGCGTCAGCAGCGTCCGGGCTGTTGCCAACGTTCCTTTACAGCTATCTTCACGTTAACGAGGCACAGAACGCGGTGGTGGTGACAGCTCCGGTGCAGATGCTGGACAAGATCCGTGCGGACTTCCAGAAGATCGACGTGCCGCCGTCGCAGATAATGATCGAGGCGCTTGCGGTGGAAGTCGCTTCCACGGCCGATGCGGGGCCGGCATTGAATCTCTTCTACACCAAGGGTGACCTTACGCTGTCTTCCGACTCCGCGACCGGCGGAATCACCTACAGCACGATCGGGGCGATGCCGAACGATTTCCAGGCCCGCCTGAATTCGCTGGTTGCGCAGGGCAAGGCGAAGGTGCGCGCCAACCCCAGAATTGCGGCGGTCAACGGCCAGGACGCAGACCTCTTCGTTGGCGAAACGAAGTTCATCAAAGTTCAGTACAACAGCGGAGGCTACACCCAGGATCGAATACAGGGCGTGGATATCGGCGTCAAACTCGGAATTCAGTCGTGGACCGGCGGAAACGGCGAGATCACCTGCACCCTGTCCCCCGAAGTGAGTAACATCAGCGAACTCGAGCGCGAAACGGGCCTGCCAGTCCTGTCCACGCGCAACGCTCGGACCACGGTGCGGGTAAAAGACGGCGAGACGATCGTCATCGGCGGCCTGAACCAACGCCAGGAATACAAAACGAAGACCAGAGTCCCCCTCTTGGGCGGATTGCCGTTTATCGGAAACCTGTTCCGGAGCTCCAAGACCAATACGGTGGACTCGGAACTGATGATCTTCGTGACACCGCATATCCTCACGGAAACGGGCCGCCTTAAGGACACCGCGCGCGAAGACGAGATACGCAAGCGGTTCCAGTAGGGCCCGCCATCGCTGCCTATCCGGCGGGTGGACGCCTCCACTCGAAAACGAAAAACTGCATTCACATTGAAGGTCTGCTTGGAACTTGGCTCCCGGTCGAACAACAATGTATGCGGTAGCCAGCCTTACCCCGGCTTCCCAGACCCTATCTATGGACTATTTGCAATTTGACTCCGTATCCAAGATATTTCCCGGCGTGAAGGCGCTGGACGGCATTTCGTTCAGCGCAGCGGAAGGCTCGGTTCACGCACTATGCGGTGAGAACGGCGCAGGGAAGAGCACACTCCTCAAGATTCTGAGCGGCGTATACCGGCCCGATGGCGGTCGCGTCCTGCTGGACGGCAGCCCCGTATCGTTTGCCAACACCAGCGCGGCCATTGCGGCGGGGATCGCCGTCATCTATCAGGAGTTGAACCTCGTTCCGGAGATGAGCGTCGCGGAAAACCTCTTCCTCGGGCATATGCCAAACACCGGCGGTGTGGTGGACCGGGCGCTGCTGATCGACCAGGCGATGGCCATACTCAACGAACTGGGAGTGGAGGTGAGCGCCCGTACGAAGCTTGGATCGCTTCCAATCGCGCAGCGGCAAATGGTTGAGATCGCAAAGGCCCTCAGCCGGAACGCCAAGGTCATCGCGTTCGACGAGCCCACCAGCAGTCTCAGCAGCCGCGAAGTGGAGAGCCTGTTCCAGATCATACGCTCCCTCAAAGCGTCCGGGAAGGTGATCCTGTACGTAAGCCACCGTCTGGACGAGATCTTTGAGATATGCGACTGCGTAACGGTATTTCGTGATGGCCGGCTTGTGGAGACCTTCCCCGATGTGCGGCAGATCGACGCGGGCGTTATCGTGAACCGGATGGTCGGCCGTTCCATCACGGACATTTTCAGCTACCATCCGCGCGAACTGGGAGACCCCGCGCTGGAAGTGCGCGGTCTCTCCGGTCCGGGATTGACCGCGCCGCTCGACTTCTCCGTCCGCAAAGGGGAGATCGTCGGGCTCTTCGGCCTCGTGGGCGCCGGGCGCACCGAGATGCTCAAATTGGTGTACTCCGCCACGCGGGCGACGTCGGGAGAGATCAGGGTAAACGGATCGCCGGTGCGTATCCGTAATGCGTCCCAGGCGATTCGCAGCGGGATCGTGTTGTGCCCTGAAGATCGCAAGAAGGAAGGCATCGTTCCGGTGCGCAACGTGATGGAGAACATCAATCTGAGCGCGCGGCGGCACTTCTCGTCCATGGGATTCGTCATCAACGAACCGCGGGAACGCAAGAATGCCGTCGTACAGGTGGACAGCCTGAGCATCCGCACCCCGTCGCTCAAACAGGCCATTAACAACCTCTCCGGCGGAAACCAGCAGAAGGTCGTTCTCGGACGCTGGCTCAGTGAGGACATCAAGGTCATCCTGATGGACGAGCCAACTCGCGGAATTGATGTCGGCGCAAAAAGCGAGATTTATGCGATCATCCAGCGTCTCGCAGAACAGGGCATCGGAGTCGTAGTGGTGTCCAGCGAACTGCCCGAAGTCCTCGGCATCTGCGACCGCATCGACGTGATGCGACAAGGCCGAATCGTCGCCTCCGTCCCCCGGTCTGAAGGAACCGAGGAGGGCATTCTGAAACTGGCGCTGCCCGTTTCCACTGATATGGAAGTGAACCCTAACTCATGAAGCCAATTGCTGATATCGAACTTCCGGCTCAGCGCCGCACTGCGTCCACCGCTATCAAAGCAGTGTGGGACTCCGCCGCCATGGCGATCATTTTCGGTCTGTTGTTTATCATTTCCTCCATCATGGTCCCCGACTTCCTGAGCCCCGTGAACATGCGCGGGTTGGCCCTGGCCGTCGTTCAGGTGGGAGTCGTTTCCTGTACGATGCTGTTCTGCCTTGCTTCCGGGGACTTTGACCTCTCGCCAGGCGCCGTGGTTGCGCTGGCCGGCGTTGTGGCGGCCGTTGTGACCAACAAGACCGGCAACGTGGTGATGGGCATGGCGGCCGGTGTGGGCGCGGGTGGAATCGTCGGATACATCAACGGATTTGTCATCGCCCGCCTCGGAATCAGTGCCATGATCGCCACGCTGGCGACTCAGCAGATAGCCAGGGGGTTGACGTTCATCAGCTCGAACGGTTCCGCGGTCGGCGTGTCAAACGACGCATTCTACAAGCTGGGAAACACACAGTTCATCGGCGTTCCCCTCCCCGTCTGGGTCATGGCTGCCTGTTTCCTGTTGTTCGGCTTCATGCTGAACCGGACCATCTTCGGGCGCAACGTCCTGGCCATCGGCGGCAATTCCGAGGCGGCCAAACTGGCGGGCATCGATGTAGCACGGACCAGGGTGATCATCTTCACCCTGATGGGTATCGCCGGCGGTTTCGCGGGCATCATCCTGGCGTCCCAGATGACGTCCGGCCAGCCGAACGAGGGCATGGGCCTGGAGTTGCGCGTTATCTCCGCCTGCGTCCTAGGCGGTGTATCACTGACCGGCGGTGTGGGAACGATGTTCGGCGTTATCATCGGCGTGCTGATCATGGGCACCGTCCAGAACGTTATGAACCTGCTGAACATACAGCCATTCTGGCAATATGTGGTGAGCGGCCTGGTGCTGCTGGCGGCCGTGCTATTGGACCGCCTCAAGAACCGCGCCACGGTCTAGCATATGGGGCTCAGGGGCCAACGCCTCAGACCTTTGACAAGGAGACAATCGATGACCAGGAAAGTACTCTTCGCGTGTGCGGCGTTCGCCGCGTTCGGGACGCTGCTCGGAACCGGATGCAACAAGACCAAAAGCGGAAACGGCTCAACGGCGGCCTCCGGCGAGAAGATCAAGATCGGCTTCATGGTGAAGCAGCCTGAGGAACCGTGGTTTCAGAACGAAGTGAAGTTCGCCCAGCAGGCGGCGGACAAGGACGGGTTCGAGCTCATCGCGATCCCCGGCACCAGCGGTCAGAACGTGCTGATCGGCATCGACAACCTTGGGTCAAAGGGCGTCAAGGGCCTGGTCATCTGCGCACCGGACGTCACCATGGGGACCGCCATCCTGAAGAACGCCGCCAAGTTCAATATGAAAGTCTTCGCCGTGGATGACCAGTTGCTGGGGGCCGACGGCAAGCCGCTGGATATCCCATACATGGGCATCTCCGCCTACGACATCGGGAAGATGGTGGGAAAGACTCTGGCGGACGAAATGAAGAAACGTGGCTGGACGGCCGCCGACACCGCGGCCTGTGCCATGACCGTGCCGGAACTGGAAACCGCCCGTAAGCGCATACAGGGCGCCGAAGACAGTCTCAAGGAAGCGGGCTTCCCGATGGACCGTGTGTTCGACAAGCCGAACAAGACGTCCGACACTTCCGGCTCCTTTGCCGCGGCCAATATCGTCCTGGGGCAGCACAGCGACGTGAAACACTGGCTTGTTTTCAGCAGCAATGATGAGGGCGTGATGGGCGCCGTGCGCGCGATGGAAAACCGCGGCTTCACGGCGAATGACGTGGTCGGCGTTGGAATCGGCGGCAGCACCGCGAAAGCCGACTTCGACAAGCCCAAGCCCACCGGACTCTACGCCTCGGTCCTCATCCGCCCCCGCCTCCACGGGTACAATACGAGCGACCTGATGTATCAGTGGATTAAGAATGGCAAGGAGCCCCCGAAGGTCACTCTCACCAACGGCACCCTCATCACCCGCGACAACTACAAGAAGGTGATGGCGGCCGAAGGGCTGCTGTGACGAAGTAGCTGGGCAAGGGCGGTCGGAAGAATCGGGAGAGGCGGGCGGATATCGATCCGCCCGCCTCTCCCTCTTTTGGCTGCCCGGCGGCGCACACGCCCTGCGGGCTCCGGCTACAGGCCGGGACGCTTGCCGTCGGCCGTCCCCTGCCCGCTCCCGATCAGCCGCTTCCACCCTTTGACGAGGCTGGAGCCGCGATCGGCCGGCGGCGGCGGCGCGGACACCGGAACGTGATGGGCCTTCGAAGGGTCGAGCAGCGCTTCGCAGAGCGCGCCCATCGCCAATTCCATGGGGGTGGAAGCGTTCGTCATGTGCTCGGGGTACCCCGTGTTGAGGAGGTCCACCACGCGCGGGTCGTTCGGTATCTGGGCGAAAACCTCGTGCCCGAATGCGTGCTCCACGTCCTCGATCTTGAACTTGTTCGACCCGGCGACGCGGTTCGCCAGGATCTTCAGCCGGTCGCTCGACACATAGGCGCCGTCCAGGGTGTCGTACAACTGCTTCGTGTCCGCGATGGTCGTGTAGTCGAACAGGTTGCACACCAAGAGGACGTCGTTGGCCAGCGCCAGGGCGTGCAGCGTGGTGGCGTGCAGATACGGCGGGGTGTCGAACACAATGTACTTGTATTCGCTCTTGACGACGCCCAGAAGGCGGTCGAGGCACGCCACCGTCAGCGAGTCCAGCGGCAGCGGGTCGATGGAGCTGAAAAGCACGTGAAGGCCCGAGGGGTGCTTCTGAACGTAACTCGCGATCAGCGAGGAGTCGATGTCGTCCACCATGGACGACAGCTCCGCCAGGATCCGCTCCGGCTTCATGTTGAGCGTCGCGGCCACGTCCCCGAACTGCGTGTACAGATCGACGAGCAGCACCTTCTCCTTGCGGGCGCGCAGCGCCAAAGCGAGGTTCGTCGCCACCATCGTCTTGCCCACGCCGCCCTTGCCGCCGGTGATGCATATCACGCGGGGCAGCTTCGACGGGTCCAGAAGCGCCCTCACCGTCGGCGATTCCTCGGCCTTTCCGATCTCCATCAGCCGGGCCAGCGACTCCCGGAGCTCATGGGGGTCCAGCGGCTTCGCGATGATGTCGGTCACCCGGTATCGCATGGCGTCGCGCAGGAAAGTGGGGTTATCGCCGCCGGACATCACGATGCACGCGACGTTCGGGGCGAAAGTGTGGATCGCGTGGGCCGTTTCCAGCGGGCCCAGGACCGGCAGCGTGTCGTCCAGCAGCACGAAATCGGGCGCCAGAAGGCCCGCCATCTGCGCGGCCTCCTGCCCATCCCCCGCCAGCCCGGCGATTTCCATGCCCATCTCGAACAGGAGGTGGCGCGAGTTCTCCCGCGCGCGCGGATCGTGCTGGGCGATGACGATGCGCCGCCGCTCCAGTTTCGGTTCGGTGGTGGGCCAGATGTGTGAGGGTGACGCGAATTCGTTACTCATCGATGATGGTTCCCAGGTATGCCCCATCGAGGAGCATGGCTGCCGGCAAAGAATGGTGAATGGCGGCGCGCATAACCGCCCAGTGCGCGCGCCGGCCGTAAGTCAACGATATATTATGGGTCTCGCGTGGACGCGGCGGGCTACTGCGCAAGGTAGAAACTGCGGATTCCGTAATTCGTCCCATCCGGCACTGTGGAGGTGCCGGTCTGCAGCACCCTGGAGCGCATCACCGGATCAACGATATACCCGGTCACCATCGACTTGTCCGCGGACATCCCCGTGATGAAGAACCCTACGTAGCCCTGGAGGGCGGTATCGAAGCTCTTCTGCCCGCTGCCCGTGAGGCGGTTGCACTCGACGAAGACGCAGAGGCGGGGGTCTTGCTCATCGGGCCAGCCCGGATCATTCCTATTTGGAAAAATCCGGCCGAGCTGTGCCTCCTTGGTTAGGACACGCTCAAGAACGGAATCGGTGTCCCCACCGTCAGCGACGCGACATATAGCCCTGGCAGTGGCTGCTTTCCACGCGGCCAGGTCATTCGCCCACGTAAAACTCTTGTCGTTTGCCACGAACAGCAACGACGCGAGCCAGTACGTATTACCGGCGAGTTTGTAAGCAACGGCGGGAGGATCCCCCTTCAGCCCGGCGATGTACGCATTTACCGCGGTGGTTACATCCGCCTTAGCGGAGATGCCTGAACCGTTCAGATCCAGCGGGGCAATCTCTATCGTAACGGTCGTTCCACTGGTGGAAACGCCGTAGTTATTCGAATACCCGTTTCCCTGCGCATCCAGGACGAGTTTCAGGTTGGCATCCCAGCCGTTCCACGCAAGATATTTGTCCGCCCCGGATGGCCCCGCCTGGCCCGCCATGAGCGCAAACGGGCGCAGCAGGTTGGCGATGCCGGTCAGATCGGCGCTGGCCTGCACCACGGACCTTGCGCTGACCGGCCTGGTGCCCCAGGCTGAGTTCAACACGTGGGCGAACGGTGTGGCGACGTCTTCGGTCGCATCCACAGTAAGCGCCCAGTTCGCCTCGCTGGCGGTGGCCGTCGGCGCATTATTGTACCCGGCGTAGTCCAGGGCCACCTGTACCGCGGGGGCGTTCTTCTTGCCGATATCCGGACCGCCGGCAAGGGCCGCGGAGTCGGTCACGTTCTGTAGGCGGCGCTGGCGGATCACCATGGTGCCGTAATCCACGCTGAGGGCGACGAAAGCCATGAGGACGACCAGAACAAGGACCACCTGGACCAGAACGTAGGCGCGCCGCTGATGCCGAATGTTTTCCATCACTTCCGGTTCCTTCATCCTAACCGCTAACCGCCGTAGCGCATAATCGCCGTTCCCGTGAGGGTCCGGCTCGATGTGGAGCCGCCTCCACCGCCCAGCAGGTTGCCAATGCTGCCCAGCAGGGAGCCGGTGATGTAGTCGTACTTGTAGGTAACGATGACCTGTATCTGCGCGTCCGTCCCTCCCGGAGGCGCCGTTCCCGGCGTCCAGTCCGACCACGCCGCGTCCGCCGCCTGGCGCGATTTAGTGACGTACGACAGGTAAGTCGGGTCCGTGGAGTGGCGCAAAGGGGCGGCCGCGTTGTTCACGGCGGCCGTCACGGCGGCGCTCGTCCCGCGAAGCGCGGCGGCGCGCGCGCCCTGGTGCGCGGTCATCGTGACGGTTGCGGAGTTCGAGAGCATGAAGCCCATCTCCATGATCCCGAAAAGCAGGAAGATCAGGAGCGCCGACACGATGACGAACTCGACGATCGCGGCGCCGCGCCCGGCCCCTCGCCTCCCCCGGTTATCGTATGCCGTGAGTGTCATCCCAGTTTCATGCCTGCCCAGCCGTAAATCAGATAGGTGGCGCCGGCGCCCAGCGCGATCGCCAGGGCGTACGGCATCTTGCCCGCCTTAGAATTGGACGCGATATCCACGTCCCGGTTGCCGGAAGCGCGCTGCACGCTGTTCGCCGTGAAATTCGCGAGGGTGTAGCGCATTACGCCGCGCCGCCACATCACGAAAAGAGCCAGAGGGAAACCGGCGATCCCCCCGTACAGCGCCGTGCCCAATAAAAACCACGGCCCGCAGAGCGAGCCGACGACCATCAGCAGTTTCGCGTCCCCCGCTCCGCAGCGGAAGAACACCATGTAAATCAGCCCGGCCGCCAAACCGGCAACCAGGCCTTCCAGCATCGTAATCGAGGACGCCGGGCCGCCCAGCAGCCCCAGCAGTATCCCCAACCCGATCGCCGGCCAGGTGAGCCAGTTGAACACCTTGCTCCAGCGCAGGTCCGTCGCCGAGGCCACGATCAGCGCGAGGACAAGGATGGCTCTGGCTATTTCTGTATAATGCATCGTGTGTTGCAGGCGTTCCGTAAAATATCGACGGAGTTACTCAGCCATGGGGAACGCCGGCGGCAGTCGCATCGTAGCTGGAGTTCACATTCTTTTCGAGTAACTTGATCGCGCCTGCGCACGCCCCCGCGAAGAGCGCCGCAAGGAGGACGTACTCGACAAGCGTGCCGCCGTCTTGTTCCGTTATCAGCCGCTCGATGAGTTCCTTCATACGTTCCCTGCCAAGGTATGCAATCCCCGTCCCATGCCGCACGCTCACTTCAGGGCAGCGGAAATGGCGGGTTCGTTCAGTTTCGTAACGGTTGCAGTACCAACTGCGGTGACGGCGGCGACGCAGGCAACGGCGACAAGGGTGGCCAGCAACATGTATTCGACAAGCGCCGCGCCCTCCTCATCCTTGACCAATCTGACGAGCATTGCCTTCATTTCATATCCGCTGGGTCGCGGAGCAATGGCTTGAGCCCCGCGACCCAGCACTACAGGGGCTACCGAAGCTTAGAGCTTACCCTGTACCGCGTCGAATTGTGCCGACGCTTTTGAGCCAACCGCTGTTACCGCCGCGATGCAAACGACCGCGATAAGGGCGAGAAGGAGGACGTACTCAACCATTGAGGCGCCTTCCTCTTCCCGCGCCAACCGGCTAACCAATTCCTTCATTTCAACATCTCCCGTTTCAGCGTGGCCCCAGTTGGGGCGCGGAGCAATGGCTTGAGCCCCGCGACCCAGCACTACAGGGGCTAC
The DNA here is from genome assembly GCA_036504095.1 of Armatimonadota bacterium. Classification (NCBI taxonomy): domain Bacteria; kingdom Bacillati; phylum Armatimonadota; species Armatimonadota bacterium. The sequence goes on from DASXVS010000026.1 coordinate 89,646, forward strand.
CGAAGCTTACAGCTTACCCTGTACCGTGTCGAATTGTTTCGACGCTTTTGAGCCAACGGCTGTTACCGCCGCGATGCAAACGACCGCGATAAGGGCGAGAAGGAGGACGTACTCAACCATTGAGGCGCCTTCCTCTTCCTTCATCAACTTGGTGATCAGTTCCTTCATTTCAATTTCTCCTGTATTTCGTGTTTGGTGGCGGCATATAACGGGAATATGTATTTCTATAAGCCGTAAGTACCGCCGATGGGAACCGGATGTCATGTGGTCGGCGGGGCCAGGGATGGGTGCCCTCCGTCCGGGTTGATACAGGCCGGCAAGCCTTATGATGTGGTCCGCTGCGCTGCCCTTGCCGCCTACCCTCTGTGTCTCTTCAGTTTTGCCCAGGCAGGATGCCTCGTCCGGCCGCTGACCGTTCCCCGGTATCGGGGGGCCGCGGGATGCGTCCGCGCGCCACCCACCGGGCTCAGCGGCCCGTATGACCTTCACATTGCACAATCCGGGCCAATCCGCCCGTACCGCACGTTTCCTTCGATTTCGCCCGCTCTACGCTGGATTCCGGAATTGTAACCCCACTGCCCCGGAGGAAACCACTCTTTTCCCGGTTTTTTTCGGGCTGCCGGGTTCATCCGGCGGGTGAGCCGTTTCGCGGCGACGCGAACCAGGTTTTGTACAACTCCGTGCCTATAAGGGTATAACACAATATAAACGGGTCCCGGACCGCCGCGGGAGTCCCTATAGTCCCAATTGCCGGCGCATGGCGGTCGCAATTGTTTGCGACTTTCGGCGCCCGAATGAACACCTCGGGCATCGCGCCGGGTTTTGAGCGGGGAACCAGACCGGGCGGTCCACGTTCGCCTGCTAATACCCTTCATTTACATGATATCAGGGTTTTGGCGTAAGCGGTACTACCCAAATGGCTAGGTTTTTACCTACCCTTTCGGGTAGGTTTTGGAGGGCGTGAGCGTGGGGGCCGGCCTCAGTCGCGAGTTCATCTTGGACGAATCCGGTGGGGAGCACTGGCCTGCCGGCCAACAATGATATGATAGTACCAAGATTGTTCTGACTCCGCCATATGGCAGCGCAGAAAGGTGAGCCCGAAATTGCAGTTATCGCCTGAACCCCTGTCCGCCAGAATCGAGGCCGCCACGATTACCGGCGAAGCTCCTGCCCCGGCGCCGCACCACCGAATCCTGCTCTGGCTACCGGCCCTGCTGATTTTTGCGTGCTGTCTCGGGCGACCTGTCCACGACCCGGACATCTGGTGGCACATGCGGAATGGGCAGTGGATACTGGCACACCGAATGGTCCCGCAGGTGGACCCATACTCCTTCACCGCGCAGGGCCGGCCGTGGGTGAGCCAGGAATGGTTGTGGGACGTCTTCGCCCATGGCCTCTGGTCCGCGTTCGGTCCGTTGGGACTCGTCGCCTATACAGCCATCTTCCTTACAGGCATATATCTTCTGCTGTGCAGACTGTGCTGGGCACGTTGCGGGGATTACGTGGTCGCCTCGCTGACCGCGCTGTTTGCGATGCTGGCTTTCACTCCCACCTGGAGTGAGCGCCCGCAACTGTTCACCTTCCTCTTTACGGTCATTTCCCTCTTCGCCATCGACCGACATCTTGCGGGCAATCGGAGGGCGCTGTGGCCCCTGGTGCCGCTGGTGACGCTCTGGTCGAACCTGCACGCCGGCTATTTCTTCGGGTTGGTCCTGCTGGCGGTCTACACTGCGGGTTCATTCATCTGGGACAGGCCGAAGTTCCGCGGCTTCCTGACAGTCCTGGCACTCTGCGTCGCGGCGTCACTGGTCAACCCAAATGGCATCAACACCTTGGTGTATCCCCTCTGGATAATTCTCAATCCGCCCAAGATCACTCACATCACGACAGACTGGATGTCTCCGAGTTTGCATCAAACATCGGACCAACCAGTCGGAGTGATTCTCCTCGCCGTGGTCGCTGTGCTGATGTATCGGAAGAACCGGATGCGCCCGGTGGACGCCATCCTGCTGCTGGTGCTGTACCGCATGACCCTTTACTCAGTCAGGCACGTTGCTCTCTTGGCCCTGGTGGCCGCTCCCATTCTCAGCGTGATGCTGACCTCCCTCTTTGCGGATAAACTGAGCCGCGACGAGAGCAAATCCAGCCCCCTGCTTCAATGCGGCATTGCCATCCTTGCCCTGGGCTACACCCTGTACGGCGTACAGCATTTGGTGAGGCGTCCCATCGAGGCAACGTCCAGCGATGCCGCACTCACTTATCTCGACAGGCACACGTTGGGTCCAAACCTCTGGACCCACTTCAACATCGGCGGCATGGCAATTGGTTTACTGTACCCACGGTACAGGGTGTTCATAGATGGCAGGTCCGATTTCTATGGCGACAAAGTGTTCGACGACTACACCCTGATCGAACAGGCATGGGGGCCGTGGAGGGACGTTCTGCGTAAGTACAACGTACAGACGATTCTCTGTGACCGGGACGCCCCATTAGCCCAATTGCTGGGCAAAGAAGGCACGTGGGAGCGGGTCTATTCGGACAAGGCGAAATCGGTATTTGCCAGGCGGGGCACCTTCGACCCGCAGGCAGCGAGGCAGGCTGAGCATGCGCGGTAACGAAGACCAGGGGCGTCAAGCGGACCGGTTACGGGTTGAGGAGCATTTCCACGATGAGTGGGCCTTGCACCTGAAACCGGAAGAGGTCCTGGTCGATGAGAGTTGGTCCGCCGCCACATGCCCGGAACACCGGTGGATACGGACTCAGCTTGGGGACGTTGCAGGGCTGAGGATATTGGACCTGGGCTGCGGCGCCGGCGAAGCCGCGGTATGGTTCGCCAAGCAAGGGGCGCACGTGACGGCGTGTGACCTGAGCAGCGAGTTTCTGAACCTCGTTTCCCAGGTAGCGGCGCTGCATCACGTGGATGTGGAGCTTCATCGGGCCGACGCCGATTCGCTTCTGCTGCCCGAAGGCAGTTTCGATGTGGTATACGCCGGCAATCTGCTCCATCATGTTGACGTTCGGACGACGCTCAGGCGCATCTCCGATGTACTGAAACCGGGCGGGGTCCTGGTCAGTTGGGACCCCCTGGCGCACAACCCGGTGATCAACGCCTACAGAAGACTAGCGAACGGCGTCAGGACTCCAGGCGAGCATCCGCTTAAACTGTCCGACCTTCGCCTCTTCGACGAGTTCTTCGCGGAAGTTCGGACGGAGTTCTTCTGGCTCACTACCCTGGCGCTCTTCTTGAGGTTTTTCGCGATCGAAAGGGTCCACCCGAGTGCGCAACGGTATTGGAAGAAGATAATCACCGAGCACGAGAGGCTGACACCCCAATACAACAGACTGGAAAAGGTCGATAGCGTTTTGCTGAAGTGGTGTCCGTGGTTAAAGCGCTATTGCTGGAACGTCGCGGTGATCGCGAGGAAATCGAAATGAGCGTGTCGCAGGGTAGCAGCAGCGAAGTCGTATACTCTATCGTCATACCTGTGTACAACGAGGAGCAGGTGCTGCCGGAACTATACAAGCAGCTCTCCCCTGTTCTCGATTCGCTCGACGGCGAGGCGGAAGTCGTTTTCGTCGATGACGGCAGCACCGATCAGTCCGCGTCCTTCCTTCGCGGGCTGGCGTGCCGCGATGACCGGGTGCGGACAATCAGATTCTCGCGGAATTTCGGCCACCAGGCGGCGATTACGGCCGGCCTTGACGCGGCACGGGGCCAAGCCGTCGTCGTGATGGACGCCGACCTCCAGGATCCGCCCGAGCTGATTCCCGAGTTGGCGCGCAAATGGCGCGAGGGCTATGAGGTCGTTTACGCCCAACGGCGGTCTCGCCGCGGCGAGTCCTATTTCAAGCGGTTTTCGGCTTCCATCTATTATCGCCTCATGGTGCATCTCACCAAGGTCGAGATACCGGTCGATGCGGGAGACTTCCGGTTGATCGGTGGATCCGCGCTGGTCGCGTTGAGGTCGATGCGGGAGAAACATCGGTACGTGCGCGGTATGGTCTCCTGGGTCGGATTCCGCCAGACGGGAGTGCCGTATACGCGGAAAGAGCGTTTCGCGGGCGAGACGAAGTACACCCTGGGCAGGATGCTGAGGTTCGCCGCAGATGGGATCACCTCGTTCTCGTGGGTACCGCTGCGGATTGCCGTCCACATCGGTCTCATCGCATCCGCGCTGAGCCTGGGTATGGTGCTTTGGGTGCTGTATGAGGCGCTGATTGCCCGAAGGACCGTTCCAGGCTGGGCGTCCACCGTCGTGATTATCCTGTTCCTGGGCGGTGTGCAGCTATTCTCGATCGGCATGTTGGGCGAGTACATCGGACGGGTCTACGACGAAGTGCGCAACAGACCGCTCTACATCATCGATGATTCCGATGGCGCCGATGACGACTAGCCCGGCGCGATCCAGTCCCCAGCCCCGACCAGGCAAAGACGTACCGGTCTGAAGGGCCTTCGGCCATTCGTCCTTCGGACGAGGATCGCCCACGCCGATGACGACGAGCGCAGCCCTAAGCCCTCAACCCTCAGCCCTAAGCCCTCAACCCTCAGCCCTCAACCCTCAGCCCTCAGCCCTCAGTCCTCGGCCCTCAGCCCCCAGCTCTCAGCCCTCAGCCCTCGGCCCTCAGCCCTCAGCCCTTTGCCCTCAGCCCTCGGCCCTCAGCCCTCACCGCCTGTTTATCGGCGTGTACTTGCGTTCCGCGGGGCCTGTGTATTCCGCGCGCGGGCGAATGAGGCGGTTGTTGCCCCACTGTTCCAGGATGTGCGCCGTCCAGCCCACCACGCGGCTGGCCGCGAAGATGGGCGTATAGAGTTCCGGCGGGATGCCCATCATCTGGTAGATGATCCCGGAATAGAAGTCCACGTTGGGGTTGACGTTGGTGTTGGCGGTGACGGTCCGTTCCACTTCGCGGGCGGTATCGTACAGTCGCGAGTCGCCGGCGGCCTGGCAGATACGTTCGGCGTAGCCGCGGAGGATGGCGGCGCGCGGGTCCTCGGTCCGGTACACCCTGTGCCCGAATCCGGGTATTTTGACCTTCCGGCTCAGCGCGTCCGTCACCCAGGCCTCGGCCTTCTCCGGCGCGCCGATCTCGTTCAGCATGAGCATCACCTGCTCATTGGCGCCGCCGTGAAGCGGCCCCTTGAGCGCGCTGATGGCGCTGGTGACGCAGGAGTACATATCGGACATCGTCGCCGCGACCACCCGCGCGGCGAAGGTGGATGCGTTCCATTCGTGGTCGGCGTGCAGTATCAGCGAGACGTCGAATGTGTTCACCCAGTCCGGATCCGGCTCCTTGCCGTGCAATGTATAGAGGAAATTGTACGCGATGCTCCGGCCCGGGACCGGCCGGATGGGCTCGTACCCGTTGCGGAGGCGCTGGTGCGCCGTCACCAGTTGCGGCAGGCGTTCCGTGAGGCGGATGGCTTTGCGGAGGCAGGCGTCGAGGCGCGTGTTGCCGCTGTCCGGATCCCAGTGGCCCAGCGAGGAAACCGCCGTGCGCAGCACCTCCATCGGCGTGGCCGCCTTGGGGAACATGCGCAGGATCATCACGGTCTCCACCGGCAGTTCCATACTCCCGGTGAAGGTGTCCAGAAAGGCGTTGTACTCCGTTTTGCCGGGCAGTCGCTCGTACCACAGCAGGTAGGCCACCTCTTCAAAGCATGAGTGTTCCGCCAGTTCGGCGATGTCGTAGCCCCGGTACAGCAGTTTACCGTTTTCCCCGTCGAGGAAACAGATGCTGGATTCGCCCGCGACGACGTCCTGCAGCCCCTTGCCCTGTGATGCGCTCTTCTTCCCGTCAGCCATCGTATCCGTTCCGCCTTTCTGTGTGTGCTCCAAACGCGATACTGCATTTTAGAGGAATGGGGCGCGTTCATCAACTGGAAAACGTCGCGGCCGGCCGTTTGCAGCAGAACAGATACCGCGAACCCCCCGAACGGATCGCCGCCAAGGCCCCGCCGCGCCTCACCCGGGTTATCCGTAATGTTGTGGGGTCGGTACGGGCCCAGGTGGCGGAATCGCGTGAAGGATTCGGAAATTGGTTAGAAATCGCCAGTGTTTCCGATTTGTGGTAAGATTACTGAAAGGAGGAGTTTAGGATGAAAACAACAGGTATTTCGGAGAGGGGCCAGGTAACCATACCTGCGGCGATACGGCGGAAACTCAATATCCAGGCCAATACACGCTTCGTGGTGACAGAGCGTGATTCCGAGGTGGTGTTCAAGCCTTTGCGCACCATCGCGGATGTGGCCGGTATATTCCACGATTACGCGATCGGAAAGACAACCGACTGGGAAACCATCCGCGAAGAGACGATGAAGGCAGTAGCTGAGGAGGTGGCGCGTGAAGGACTCTGAGCCCGCCTGTATACAGATAGACGCCAACGTCATCCTTCGATATGTCGCGAAAGATGACCCCGTTCACTTTGAGAAGGCAAGGAGCCTGTTTCGGGCGATGGGCCGGGAGGAATGCGTCGTCGAATGCGATCCGGTGACTCTGGCTGAGGTGGTGTGGGTGCTGAAATCGTTCTACAAGATCTCAAACGCGGATATTGAGGAAGGCCTCTTGCCGATCGTCCAGTCTTCCGGATTTCGGATGTCGAACAAAGACCGCTATCTGATCGCGCTGAACCTGTTCGCCACTTCGCTCAGAAGCTACGGTGATGCCTGTTGCTGCGCCGCGGCGCTCGAGTCGTGCGACGGCCGGCTCTTTTCCTTCGACCGTGCGCTGTCCGGCGTGCCGGGCGTGGCGCGGCTTGAGGGTTTGCCGGAGGAACCGTGAAGTGTCCCCAAACGCCTTCATCGGAAGACCGGATTCGCCCACTGAGGAAGACATAACGGACGTCCTGGGGCCGGCGCGACCCCTCTGGGACCAACTCGTGGCAGGACTGGAAGCGCTGGGCGCTGGGGACCGGGAGTGGAACAGCTACTCCGCCAAGGCGGGATGGGCGCTGCGACTCAAGCACAACGGCCGGAACATCGTGTACCTGTCCCCGAGCGCGGGCCGCTTCCTCGCTTCGTTCGCCATGGGCGACAGAGCGGTGGAAGCGGCGCGTTCGAGCGACCTGCCTGCGACCGTCATCAATCTGATCAACGGTTCAAGGCGATACGTCGAGGGAACAGCGGTCCGCATCGAGGTTATGGGCGCCGACGACGTCGCCACCGTGATGAAGCTGGCCGCCATCAAATTGACGCACTGAGTCCGTGCCCCCTGTTCCCCAACCCTTCCTCAGTCCGGCAGCCGCAGCACCGCGCCGTGGTTGGCGCTGGTCACGAGGCGGCTGTAACGTCCCAGCCAGCCCGTGTTGATCTTGTACGGAGGCCTCACCCACGCTTCCTTGCGCTGATAGAGTTCGGCGTCGTCCACTTCCAGGGTGAGCGTACGGTTCGGGATGTCGATATGGATCGTATCACCGTTCTTCACGAGGGCGATCGGCCCCCCGTCGGCGGCTTCCGGGCTGATGTGGCCCAGGCACGTTCCCGCCGTCCCGCCGCTGAAGCGCCCGTCTGTGATCAGCGCCACGGTGGTCCCGAGCCCTTGCCCCTTGATCATGCTGGTCGGTGAGAGCATTTCCGGCATTCCGGGTCCACCCTTGGGGCCTTCGTAGCGGATCACGACCACGTGGCCGGGTTTCACTTCGTGCTTGTCCAAAGCGGCGAGGCATTCGTCCTGCGACTCGAAGACGATCGCTTTCCCGGTGAAGTCCAGGCACTGCGGCTCGACGCCCGCGGACTTGATCACGGCGCCGTCGGGCGCCAGGTTGCCGAAGAGCACGGCCAGTCCGCCATCCTCGCTGAATGCGTTGTCGATGGTGTGAATCACATCCGGATTGGTGATCTCGGCGCACGCGACATTCTCGCCGAGCGTCTTGCCGGTCACCGTGGGGCAGTCCAGGTTCAGCAGGCCCGGCTTCCGGCTGATCTCCTTGAGGATCGCGCCGATGCCGCCGGCCCAGTCAACATCTTCGATATGGACGTCCGGCTTGGACGGTGAGACCTTGCAGATGCACGGAGTCTTGGCAGACACCTCGTTGAGGCGCTCCAGCGGATAGTCGATCCCGGCCTCCTTGGCCAGCGCCAGCGCGTGCAACACGGTGTTGGTGGAGCCGCCCATCGCCATATCCAGCACGAAGGCGTTGTCCAGCGATTTCGGCGTGACGATGTCGCGCGGCTTGACGTCCCTGGCGACGAGATCGATGATACGGCGTCCGGCCTCTTTGGCCAGTTCCATTCGCCCCTCGGTTTCCGCGAGGCGCGTGCCATTGCCGGGCAGAGCCAGGCCGATCGCTTCCATCAGGCAGTTCATCGAATTGGCGGTGAACATGCCGGAACAGGAGCCGCAACCCGGACAGCACGAGTCTTCCAGCGCCTTGAGGTCGATTTCGCTGATCTCGCCGACCTGGAACTTGCCGACCCCCTCGAAAATGGAGATAAGGTCGCCCTTGGTCCCGTCCGGCTTGATGCCTGCCCGCATCGGCCCACCGGAGACGAACACGGTGGGAATGTTGACGCGAAGCGAGCCCATCAGCATGCCCGGCGTGATCTTGTCGCAGTTGGGGATGCAGACCATGCCGTCGAAGCAGTGGGCGGTGACCATCGTCTCCACGCAGTCCGCGATCAGTTCGCGACTGGGCAGCGAGTAACGCATGCCCAAATGCCCCATCGCGATGCCGTCGTCAACCGCGATGGTGTTGAACTCGAACGGCACTCCGCCGGCCTGCCGGATCGCTTCCTTCACGTACGCGCCGAACACGTTCAGGTGCCGGTGTCCGGGAACGATGTCCACGTACGAATTGCAGACGGCGATGAACGGCTTTTTCATATCTTCGTCAGTCAGCCCGCATGCTTTCAAAAGCCCGCGATGTCCCGCACGGTCATGTCCGGACTTGATTGTATCTGATCTCATATTCTCATCCTTAAATAGGTCGGGCCTCCGTGCCCGACACCGTTCGACCGGCGTCCCGCCGGACACAGTAGGTCGGGCCTCCGCGCCCGACTCTGCGTTTCATTGATGTAATCAGTATGGGATGGATGGGGCTGCACGTGCCAAGATAACCGTTAGGGCTGTCTGTAATGGCCTGATGGTAGTCGGAAGCTCAGGAGGTCCAGCTATTGGAATCAGAACTTGCGTGTCGGGCTGACGGGATTCGGAACTGGCCGTGGGCCGGGGACCTGCCCACCGATGTGAGGATAACGCGAATCATCGGGTTCGACCTTGTGAGCCGGCGGCCCAAGTTTGTGGGCAGGAACTCGCGGTTGGGCGATCACGGCGATACGGCGACTGATCGCATGGTCCGCCTCTTCACAAACGCCGGTGTCGAGGGGCTGGGCTACTGCGCGGCGGACGAATCTGTTCTTGCAGTGATGCTTGGCACTGATCCGTTCGCCCAATTCCGCAACCCAAGCGTGGAGAACCCTCTTGCGGAAGGGACGATGCCGCTCTGGGACCTCGTCGGAAAGGCACTTGGAAAACCAGTGTACGAGTTGCTGGGCGCTCGCGGCCCGAAACGCGTGCCGGCGTACGATGGGTCCATCTACTTCGCCGACCTGATCCCGGAATATGCTGGCAACTGGCCGGAGCGGTTCCGCTGGGAGATCGACCTCGGCCGCAAGCAGGGCCACACGGCGTTCAAGGTCAAGATCGGCCGGGGGGCGAAATGGATGCCCGCCGAGGAAGGCTTCGAGCGCGACAAGGCGGTACTGACGACGATCCGCGAGGACGCCGGGCCGGAGGCCGTCATCGGAGTCGACGCAAACAACGGCTACGACCTGGCGCGAACGAAGCGCTTTCTTACGGAAACGGCCGACCTCAATCTGGCGTTCATTGAGGAGATGTTTCCCGAGGACGTTGAACAGAACCTCGAACTGCAGGCGTTCCTCAAAGAGCACGGCCTCGGTGCCTTGGTCTGCGATGGCGAGACTCAGGACACCCTGGAGCCGTTACGCCCGCTCATGGAGGCCGGCGCCGTGGACATCTATCAGGCGGATATGCGGCGTTTCGGCATCGAAGGCATCCTAACGGAGGCGGCCTGGGCGGAGGAATGCGGTCTGAAGGTGGCGCCGCACAATTGGGGCTCGCTTATCGGCTACATCATGATCCTGCATATCGGCCGCGAAATTCCCAATTTCTACATGGCGGAACACGATCCGCTGGACACGGACGTACTGATCGCCGAGGGCTATGATCTGGAAAACGGCCTGGCAACGGTCCCGGCGACTCCGGGGTTCGGCCTGGCGCTGGACGAAGAACGGTTCGCGGCCGGCGTGAATCCGAGGTTCGATCTGCTGGCGTGAACACAAGAGCGCGCGAGCATTCCACCGACTGAAGTCGGTGGGATACGCGTCGGAGAAACCACCCATGACATCTGAAACGCAAGTCTACGAGCACGCCCTGTGCGAGCACCTGGATACGATGGTGTACCGGATGAAGCTCATTCCGGCGGATAAATGGGACTGGTCGCCTGCCGTTTATGTGCCGTCCGCGCGCGTGATTGCGCGGCATACGTGGTCTTGGCTGCGTTGCGATCGCCAACATATTCTTGAGACCGACTGTTCGCGTCACGAGAGGATTCCCGAACTGGGTGCTCAGGGTGAGTTATCCCTCGCGCTGACCGAGGAGACGGCGGCATGGCGGTCCCTTTTGCGAGGTATGACTGCGGAACGGCTGGCGGAGCCACGCGCGCAGTTCGGTACGTTCGCGGTGAACGTTCGGTGGTTCGTCTACCACATGATCCAGCACGTGGTCTATAAGTCCGGGCAGCTCGCGGAGCTGTTCTTCGCGCTTGGCCTGGACGGTCTGGAGCCTTACGACGCTCCGTGGCCGAACGCCTGCTATGATTCACTCGCGCGAGCTCTGGCGGACCCGCTGCGTCGCGCGCTGATCGAGGGAGACCTCCCGGGACTTGACCGCGCCGTGGCAAACGGCGCCGATCTCAACGGGCGCAATACGGATGGCGAGACGCCTCTGCTGCTCGCCGTGGCATTGGGAAACGCCCCAGCCGTCGATCTGCTGCTACGCCTGGGGGCCGATGCGGCCGCGCAAGACTCTCGCGGCAAGACCGCCCTCGACTGGGCGGTGTACCTGACGCACTCTGACATTGCCGGGCTGATTCAGCGCGCGCTGGCCGTCTGACCTCGGCGCTTCCTCACCCGATACCGCCGCCCTGAATGCCGCCACACGATGGCTCAGGATCTCCATCTGGGTTTCCATTGTCCGATCCTCCGTCATTGATGTCATTCAATGTGGAGTATCAAACAGCGATCCTATCCCTGCCCTAAGGCGCACCTAAGCTTCCACCGGGCTGATCCCCCGTTGTCAGGGGTTGCTCAGGTACTCCGTGATCTGGCGGACCCGTTCGGTGCGGCCCCGCCTGCGATTGATGTTGAGCAGGAGCTGCATCGGGGGAACCGGAACCTCCCGGCCTTCCCAGATGGCCGTTTCCAGGTGCGATGCCGCGTAAGGGCCGGAGTCGGAGGGACCGGAGCCATCCGGTTCCGGGGTGTCAAGGCAGTTCTGGGTCATGAACGCCATCGATATCCTGCAGCCGTGAAACGCCTCTCCATATGCTGCCGCCACCCAGCCTTCGCATTCCATGAGCGGTTGAAAGGTGTCGGGGCCGAACAGATCACGTACTCGCGGAAGGTCGGACACCTGAGGAAACACCACGTCCACCCCGCGTGGAACGACGTCCAGTCCTTTGACTGCCAGAACACAGCTTCCGATGAGGAACCAACCGATGCCCGAACCCTCCATGGTGTCCAGAAAATGGAGCAGGCCTTCCCGCCACAGGTTGCTGCCGGCGGTGAGCGTTTCACCGTACAACTGCTCCGCGTAACGCACGAAATTGGCCGCTGCGTCGTCGATATACGGTGCGTTCCGTGAAAACGTCTTTGTGTAGCCGTCGCCATCCGGCGTGTAGTAATCCGCCTGAATAGCGCCCAGGTCCCCCGGCGCCACGTCCGAGAGTCTGAAAATAAAGCTGTCATCGCACTCGGTCACTGTTGCTCTCAACTGGCTCTCCTCCTCATGGACGTTAGTGGCCATCTTACAGGGTGCGTGCTGGGGCCGCATGTTCGCGAGCCCGTCAGGGAACCTGTAAATTCGCCGGCACCGACGCCTTAAACAGTACGGCGGGTTGCGACGCCTTAACGCGGTAAGGGAATCCCGCCCGCGCGAAGAAGATGCCGCCACGCTTCAGATCGAGACTCTGCCCTGCGGATTCCACGGTCACGGCTCCCTCCAGCACGATGACGGCGTCGGGCCCGTGCATCGAGCCGGCGTCAAATCCCGTTCCGCCATCCAGGGCTATCTGGCTCAACTCGAATTCCGCCGCCGGGGTGCGGTATACGGTCTTAACCTTGGCCACGGCGTCACCGAGGATGACAGCCGACGGACCACTTTCGAACGTGAGCGTCTGCATCAGTTCGGCCACATCTACATGCTTTGGCGTGAGGCCGCCCCGCAGCACGTTGTCCGAGTTGGCCATCAGTTCAACGTTGATGCCTTCGAGGTAAGCGTGCAGCATACCGGCCGGCTGGTAGGTCCCCTGCCCCGGCTTCAGATGAACCAGGTTCAGCAGGTAGATGGAGACGATCCCCCGATCCCGATGACCGTCCGGAAGCGGGAAGTTGTCCGCCGCTCGGAGGGCCCAATAGTCCGCCGAGTCCTTATCCGACGGACGTTCCCCCGCAAGGCGGGCCAGCAGGGGGTTCAACACTCTGTCTATTTCGCCCTGGGGCAGCGCCATGATGCCGCCGTATACCGAACGCAGCAGATCCTTGCGGGCGGCCCCTGTTCCGGCGCGCTCCAGCCGCTTCCCGAAATCGCCCAGCACCGGCGCCAGTTCGGGAGTGGTGGCGCCGAGTCCCGCGATCTCATCCAACGGACGGAAGCCGTGCAGCATCCAGAAGTCGGTGAGGGCGACGTGCACCTCCGGTTTGTGGTTGTCGTCCTTGTAGTTGCGGTTGGATGCCGTCAGCGGTATCCCCGCCGCGTTTTCGCGGGCAAAGCCTTCTTCGGCCTGCGCCTTGCTCGGGTGTGCCTGGATGGACAGCATCTTGAACGCGTCCAGCACCTTGAACAGGTAGGGCAGACGATCTTCAAACCGGGCCGCCGTGCTGTCGCCGAGGTACGCATCCGGAGAGGTTTCGATCAGGCGGTTGAGCGGGATGACTTCGCCGTCGAAGCGGGCGATGGACGGTGCGCCAGGATGGGCCCCGATCCAGAGTTCCGCGTAGGGTTCGCGGATGGTGTTTTCTATGCCCAGGAGCCGGGGGATGAATTCATATCCGCCCCAATCGTAATGCTGCACGGCGCCTTCGATCTCCATCACCGCCGGCGCCGCCGCCGACTTGCGATCGACGCCGTTCCTTGAAGTGTTGTCCGACATAAGTGGTCCTCCGCTGCCCGCTAAATTGAGCCGCCTGAAATGGGGCAATTTCAGTCTAGCGCGTGAACGAGCGTCCCTTCCGGACACGCGACGCTCGCGCGTAAAACGTCCGGCAACCTTTTCATGCGCATTGACATCTAATATGCATAAGTATCTTATGGTAGTGAAACACTTTTGAGGGGTGTCGCATGAAGAGATGGATCGCCATAGTCATACCGGTCGCCGTACTTCTTGGCCTTGTCGGCTGGCGCCTCGAGCAAAAGACGGCCGCGGCCGCCGACCAGGCGAAGTCGCGAGACCAACGCAAAAACGCTCCGGTGCCGGTCACCACGGTCTCGGCGACACGCCGCGATATCGTTCAGCGATTCGAGTCCATCGGCAACGTGGAATCGCCGTTCAACGTGAAAATCGCCCCCAAAACCACCGGGCGTCTGACGTTTCTGGAGGTCCGCGAAGGTGATCGCGTTACCCAGGGGCAGGTGCTGGCGCGCATCGACACAGCCGAGATCGAGGCACAGGTTCGGCAGCAGCAGGCGCAGGTCGCCGAGGCACGCTATCGGCTGGCCCAGGCGAAGATCACCCAGTCCCCGAACAATGTGTCGGTCCACTCCCAGTTGAGTCAACAGGAGGCGGTTCTGGCGGGCGCCAGGGCGGCGTACGCGCAGGCGGCTTCAAACGACTCCGCCCAGCGGCAGGCTGCGGAAGCCGCCGTTGCCGATGCGCAAGGCAAAGTCAATTCCGCCGTTGCTTCCGTGGCGAACGCTCAGGCGATGGTTGGCAGCGCCGACGCGAACCTGGCGAACGCGCGCTCCAAGTTCAACCGGATGAACGATCTGTACAAGCAGGGATTTACGGCGGCGCAGGACGTTGATGATGCGCGCACCACCGTAACCGTGCAGGAAGGCGCTGTTGAGGTCGCCAAAGGCGGCCTGAACGTGGCCAAAGCGCAGCTCGATTCGGCCCGGGCGCAACTGAACTCCGCACAACAACAAGCGCGCATTGTTGCGACGAAGGGCAAGACCGATATCGTTGCGGCTGCCGCGCAGGTCAAACAGGCAAAGGCAACACTGGCGACGGCCCGCGCCAATGTCGTCCAGGAACCGGCCTATCGGCAGAACCTGGCGGCTCTTCAGGCAACGGTGGATGCGAGTGTGGCTCAGCTCCGAAGCGCGCAGGCTCAGCTTTCCGATGCAGTGCTTATCTCGCCCGTCAGCGGATACGTGACGGGCCGCTACCTCGATCCGGGCGCGATGGCTTCGCCCACCACGCCCATACTGGCCGTCCAGGCGGTTCGACAGGTGTTCGTGAGCGTGCCGGCGCCCGAGGAAGTCGCCACGCGGATGGCGCTTGGAGACCACGGTACCGTGCGCATCGACGCGCTGCCGGGGAAGACCTTCGTGGGCAAGGTAACGCAGATCAATGCCGCGGCGGACCCAACCAGCCGCCAGTTCACTGTCCGCCTGGTCGTGGACAATCCCACGGGGTTGCTGAAGCCGGGCATGTTCGCCCGCGCTTCCATTGTCACACGGCGCATCAAGGATGCGTTGGTTCTGCCGCGGGAAGCGGTGACCATCGGCCCTGACGGCGCGACGGTGACAGTTGTAAATGACGATGTGGCGTCCATTCGTCCGATCACGACGGGGGCAAGCGATTCCAGCGGCATCTCCATTGATTCCGGGTTGCAGGCTGGCGAGAAGGTCGTAGTGATGAGCGCGGCGCCATTGAGAGACGGGCAGAAGGTCCGCATCGGCGCCGGCAAGGGTGGTGGCAAGGGGCGGCGCGGTCCAATCGGTGGTCGCGGGTAAAGGGCACAAAGAATGGATATCGCACGGTTTTCTGTAACTCGGCCGGTGGCCGTCACGATGCGGATCGCGTCGCTGGTACTGCTGGGCGCCATCTGTGTAACGAAGCTGCCGGTGGACCTGCTTCCGCAGGTTTCCATCCCAACGGTTGCGGTTTCCACCAACTGGCCAAACGTCGCGCCGGAAGAGGTTGAAGCCCAGATCACGAGACCGCTCGAAGAGGCACTTAGCGCCGCCCCCAACATGCAGCAGGTGAGCTCCACGACTTCGGAGGGCAACTCCAGTGTGCGGGTCCAGTTCCAATGGGGCACGGACGTGGGTCAGGCGGCTGTGGATGTCCTCCAACTCGTTCAGCGCGCCACCAGCCGCTTCCCCAGCGACCCCACAATTCAGACCCCGCTGGTGTTCAAGTTTGACCCATCCCAGCTTCCGATCCTGATCTACGGCGTTTCCGGAATCAAGGACCCAGTGAAACTGCGATCGCTTCTGGACAATGAGGTGTCGCCGCTTCTGGAAAGCGCGGACGGGGTAGCCTCGGCCGTCGTGACCGGCGGCCAGCAGCGAGCCGTCATCATCGACGTCGACCCCATCCGGCTCCAATCCGTTCATCTGTCTCTCAACGACGTGGTGAAACGGATCGCCCAGGAAAACGCGAACCTGCCGGCCGGGATCGCCAAACAAAGCCAGACCGAATACACGATCCGGAGCCTCGGTTGGTTCAGGAGCCCTGAAGAAATCGCCGCAACGCCTGTTGGGTCTTTCAACGGCCAGCTTGTTTCCCTTGGCCAGGTTGCCAACGTCCGCGACTCCCACTCCGACACGCGTTTGTACACGCGTTTGAACAAAGAGCCCGCAGCCGGGATCGTGATCTCGAAGCAGAGCGGCGGCAACACGGTCGAGGCCGCGCAGTCCGTTCAGGAGAAGCTGAAGCAAGTCCAGAAGCTCTACCCTGAACTGAAGTTCGACCTCGCATACGACCAAAGCCGGTTCATCGCGGCGTCGGTGAGAGACGTGAAGAACAACGCGCTGCTCGGCGGCATCCTGGCCGTCCTGATCCTTCTGTTCTTCCTCCGCAATATTCGCAGCACGCTGGTGGTGGCGCTCTCGATCCCGATCTCGATCATCTCGACATTCGCCCTGTTGTACGCATGCGGATTCTCATTAAACACGATGTCGCTCGGGGGGCTGGCGCTCGCGACCGGCCTCATCGTGGACGACGCCGTCGTCGTTCTGGAGAATATCTTCCGGCATATTGAGCGAGACAAGAAGCGGTCGGCGGAGGCTGCTGTGTCCGCGACGAACGAAATCGCCACGGCCGTTTTCTCCTCGACGCTCACAATCATGGTGGTCTTCCTCCCGCTGCTGCTCATTAAGGGGCAGGCCGGGCAGATGTATACACAATTCGCCCTGGTCGTTATCTTCGCGATGGCTGTCTCCTGGCTGGACGCAATGACCGTTGTGCCGATGCTCGCCAGCCGACTGATCAGCGGCGAAGCCCATCGCGAGGCGCTGGAAGTGGATCGGGAGCGCAATTGGCTGGACCGCCGGTTCTTCACGTTTGGCCTCTGGCTGGAAGCATTGGATGCGAACTACCGTCGCGCGCTCAACTGGACGCTGCGCCATCGTTGGTGGGTCATCGCCGGGGCGGTGGGCCTCTCGGCCGCCAGCTTCGCCCTACTGCCTTTCGTAGGCAGCGAGCTCATGCCGCAGACAGACAGCGGCGACTTCCGCGTGTCCATAAAGCTGCCGATCGGGACAGCCCTTTCGCAGACGGATAAAGTCATGCGCCAGGTCGAGGGGATCGTGCTCAGCAACCCTAACGTTCAAATCGCGTTCTCGGCCGCGGGCACCACACTCTCGAACCGGGGTAACACGACGGCGTTGAACCCCAATCAGGGCTCTGTAACCGTGAAACTGAAGCCGGATCGCAAGGCGTCCACATTGCTGGTCATGGCGGACATCCGGAAGCAGCTTTCCAGGCTTCCCGGAGTCAAGCCACGCGTCGATCAGTATGACGTCGTTTCCCAGATCATGACCGGTGGCAACCAGAGCATCGATGTGACGATCTTCGGCGACGATCTCAACACGCTCACGCGCCTCTCCAAGGAGGTGATGTCGCGGGTCCGAGGCGTTGCCGGGTACGAGAATGTGGATGTAAACTGGCAGGACGCCACTCCGGAAATCCAGTGGAAGGTCGACCGCCAGAAAGCGCTGCAACAAGGCGTTACCTTCTCGGACGTGGCGGGCACCATCAGCACGGCGACGAACGGGACCATCGCGAGTTACTACCACGAAGGCGGCTTCCAGTACCCCATCATCGTTCAGACCGCCGAGAACACGCGCAAAACGATCGCGGAACTCTCCGGCCTGGTGGTGAGCCCCAGTGGAGCGGCGACCGGCCATGACGTGCTGCTCAGCCAGGTAGCCACTCCGAGTTACGAGGTTGGACCGAGCCAGATCACACGGCAGGACCGCCGACGTTACATCTCCGTTACCGGCCAGCCGCAGGGTCGCGCGCTGGGCGATGTTCAGGCGGACATCAAGACGGCGCTTGCGGGCATGCAATTCCCGCAGGGCTACTACTGGGACTGGGGCGCCAATCAGAAACGCCAGCAGGACGAATTCTCGGGCATGCTTCTGGCAGTCGTGCTTGCGGTTGGGCTGATATATATGCTGCTCGCCAGCCAGTTCGAATCGTTTGTGCACCCGCTGACAGTTCTGCTCAGCGTACCGCTCTGCGCGGTGGGTGTCATCCTGGCCCTGTTCCTGACCGGCCGAGCGTTCGGCTTGACCGCCTTTGTCGGCCTGCTGATGCTGGTGGGCATCGTGGTGAAGAACGGTATCCTGCTGGTCGATTACACGAACCTCCTTCGCAGCCGCGGGATGACCCGGGATGAGGCCGTCCTGAACGCCGGACCCACCCGTCTTCGGCCCATCCTGATGACCGCCAGCGCTGCCGTGCTGGGCATGCTTCCGCTGGCCTTGGGCCTTGGCGAAGGTTCGGAGACGCAGGCGCCGATGGCGACGGCCGTTTGCGGCGGATTGATCACATCTACCCTGCTGACGCTCTTCGTTGTCCCTTCGGTTTACACGCTGTTCGACGACGCGGCCCGGTTCTTCCGAAAGGATGACCTGGACCTCGCGGCGCCGATTCTTGTTGAGCCAACCGTCGGAGCCATCGAAGGGACGGAGGATTGAAGAGAACAATCATGAATCAACCTATATGTTGCACTCTGGACGAGCAGGCGGGCAGGCTGGAGCAAGTGCTGCCCGAGATCGCGCGGCGCCTCTTCACACTGACGCCTGAACACCCGGCGTCGGAATTGCCGGTTGGGCAGATACGCGTATGCTCTATTCTTCAAAACGGGCCCCTCACGCTATCCGCGGTCGGCGAGATTCTCAGCATCAGTTCCAGCGCCATGTCGCAGATTGCGGACCGGCTGGAACGCGCAGGGTATGTGGCGCGGACGATGGAAGCGGATGATCGGCGCGTTCGCTTTCTCGGGCTTACCCCGCTCGGCGAGGAGATGATGGCAGTCCGGCGCGAGCATCGAAAACACCGCGCGTGCCTCGCGCTGTCGCGTCTCGATTGCAAACAGCGGGAAGCGCTCCTGAAATCGTTGGGTATTCTAGCGGAAGCCGCGCTCGCCGTACAGGAAGCGCAGAAGGATGACTGCGGTTCGCCGCAATCGAGCAAATGAAGGTACAAATGACAACTAGCGGAATCAATCGCGGCGTCGCGCGGGGTGTGGCGCTCGGACTCTGCACGCTGGCGCAGGCTGGAGCGTTCGCCCAGGCAGACCGAACCCCTCCAATTGCCCCCAGGGTCACCGAGACGCCGCTGCCGGCAGCGGTGGTTCTCCCACCGCCGCCCGTTGCTGCGCCTGAATCGCCTTCGGGGCCCTTGACCGCCGCGGAAGCGGTGGGAATAGCACTTCGGCACCAGGCGACCGTCGAGGCGGCTCGTGGCGTCCTGAATGCATCGCGCGGGCGCTCGCAGCAGGCAAACGCCGGGCTCCTCCCAACGTTGGGCCTGTCAATGGGCTACACAAAGGCGGACACAATATCCGGGACCGGTGCATCCGGTTCCGGGGGCTCAACCGGCGGGACCGGTACCGTTACCTCGACGACGTCGACCGGGTATCAGGCCAATGCGACCGCACGGCAGTTGCTGTTCGACTTTCAGCACACGCGCAACCTGGCCCGGCAGGCGCGCGCCGAGGAACGTGCCGCGTTCAGCAATCTGACAAAGGTACAGGCAGATCTCGTGCTGCAGGTGAAGCAGGCGTTCTATGCGCTCGCTCAGTCGGCGCGCCTCGTCTCCGTGAACGAAGCGAACCTCCGGAATGCTAACGATCATCTTGCCCTGGCGAAGGCGCGACTCGATGCCGGCATGGGCCTACCGTCCGATGTTGTCCGCGCCGAAACGGCGATATCGGAGGCGGCGCTGGCGTTGAACCTTGCGCAAAACGCGTCTTCCCTTGCCGCCGTAACCCTGGCGAACGCCATGGGCATTGACGTGCGAACCCCGCTGACAGCCGCCGACTCAGGCGAACCGACCGTCGCGGTGGATGACGTCAATGCGCTGGTTGATACGGCGCTGCGTGACCGTCCGGAAGTCCAGGGGGTGCAGGCCAACCTGGATGCGGCACTGGCGGCATTGCGCGCCTCCCGGAGCACCAACGCGCCGAGCGTGGTGGGCACTCTTGGCCTGGTTGGCCGCGATACGAATTTCTTCCCGCACAACGATTCACTGACTGTGGGCGCCACGGTACAATGGAGCGTGTTTGATGCCGGCGCAACGTCCGGGAGGACGCGAGAGGCGGAAGGAAATGTGCAGACTGCCCAGGCGCTTGCGGTGACCGCCCGCCAGAACGTTACGGTCGATGTCACACAGGCATACCTCAATCTGCGATCCGCTGAACAACGTGTCGTTACGGCGGATGCCGAAGTCGCCAACGCTTTGGAAGGCGTCCGGCTGGCTGAGGGGAGATACCGGTCAGGCTTGGGCACGTTCATCGAGGTGACCGACGCCCAATCGGCTCTCCTGGCCGCGCAGACTAACAAGGTCAATGCACAGGCGGCGGTGGATGTCGCGCGTGCAACGATGGCTCACGCGATTGGCTCAAACCTCAGGTAGACGAAGCCGACCTGGACGCGCCAGGCCCCACTATGGGTTGGGCTCGATGCCCGCCACTTTGCGCAGGATCCTCGTCGCATCCGTCAAGGTGATGCGGCCGTCGGCGCCCGCGATATCGAGGCGGACGGCGTCGTTTGGCGTCGCGGTCAGGATGCCGCCGGCGATGCGAAGCGCGCGGCCCACATCAGCCACGCTGAACGCCGCTACGTATTCGTACGATCCCATGTCGCATCTGGGAGTGCCCGTGTTCCGGCCGTCCTGCGGCCGCGCGACGCCACGCTGGTCCGTTGCGGGGAAACCCGTCAGCGGTCCGGCGTCGATGGCCGGGCTGCCCGAGAGCAAAGCGTGGGTATACGTAGGGCCGCCGTTGCCCGCAAGGGGCCCGATCTGGGGGTTCACATCCAGGAGGTTCCCGGTGGTCACACCCGTCAAGACAAGAGCCGCTGAGTTGCTGACGATGTTGTAGCCCTGGGATACCACCACGCCGAGACCGTCCGGTCCCGTGGCTGCTGTATTGCCGCCCAGGATGCTGCCGGACAAGCTGAGCGTTCCAGGGCTGGCGGAGACACCTCCGCCCTGAGTCGCCGAATTGGCGGCGATGGTGCTGCTGACGACAATCGCAGTACCCGAGATTCCTCCCCCAACGTATGCCTTATTGCCGCTCACGGTGGAGTTGACCAGAGTGCAGGAACCCGCCGAGAAGACCCCACCGCCGGCCCCTTTACTGTTAAGCGTTTTGTCGGCGGCGTTGCCGCTGATCGTGGAGGCGGTGAACGTAAGGCTCTCCGCGCTGATCGCGCTGCTGTAGACACCGCCGCCGTTGAGCGTACAGGTATTCCCCGATATGCTGCTGTTCACTACTGAAAGGGTTGACGCCAGGACCGATATGCCCCCACCGTCCGCCGACCCCGTGTTCCCGACGATCACCGAGCCGTTCCTGACCACACCGGTAGAGATGCTTCCCGCGAGGAAAATGCCGCCACCGCCGGTGCCGGCGTCAAGGCCGGAGGCCGTGTTGGTGCTCACTGTCGAAGAGTCGAGCGTCAGAACGCAGTTCGCTGCCGCGATACCGCCGCCATTGTTCGCGCTGTTTCCGAACACGGTGCAGGACGTCAGGTTCAGGGTTGCCGGCACCGCAATGGGAACGCCAACGCCGTTTGCCGCGATACCACCGCCGTTGCTGGGGGCGGTCGTTGACAGGGTCGTATTGCCTTTGACTACGCAGTTCGTCAGGTTGAGCGTTGCGGCCCGGACGCTGATTCCGCCACCCGCCCTCTCAAAGCCCTTCGGGCTGCCGCCCGTTATGGTCAGGTCGTTGAAAGACACGACGAAGTTGACGTCGTCGATGCTCTCAATGGCGAAAACGCGGTCGATGCCGGCCGCGTCCACCACCGCGCCATGGCCGTTGATCGTAAGAGGACCTCTGATGTCCAGGTCGCCGTTGGCATCGTTGTGCATATCCACGTCGCTGATAGGGGGAGCGATTGTGAGCCGGTAAGTGAGTCCCGGCTGGAGCTCAATGATGTCGGCGCCGGACTGAGCGTTAGCGGCCATAATCGCGGATCGCAGCGACACGTTGCCCGTGCTATCGTTCGGCGACGTTGCAGGGCTCACCGCCACGGTGTCCGCAACGGTGTTGACGGTGAATGTGGCGGCAGTCGCCGGCGCAATGGATATGGCCGCGATCGCGAGAAGATTGGCGGCACGTCTTCCGATTCGATTGCTCTGGCTCACAACCCACATCCCTCCTGCAGCGAAATCATGATCCGGACAATTCACTCATCCGCGTGCCGGGAAGATGCCCTGCAGCGCGATGATGAAGTTCACCGTGAGGAACGGCTGATGGTTTTCGTGCGGCTGGCCTCCTCCCGAAATACCTATGCTTGAAGGATTCAGCGTGCTGTCAATCGTCGGGGCGTTGTTATAGACCGCGGTTTGTCCCGCCGCCTCCCTGGCCAGTGCCGCACCGGAAACCGTCCGCGTGTTGCCGGCAGCCGAAGTGCCTTGCAGACTGTGGGAGTGCTGTGGCATCTGAACGGCGTTCAGTGCAACAGCCTCGGCGCCGCCTGTCTGTCCAATGACGAACGGCGACAGTCCCGGCGCCGATCCCTGGTGAATCGGAACGCGCCCGCGCATATCCGGGAGTTGGAATGTGGTCCTGCCGTCTCCGCCGAACTGGGTTCCCAGTAAGGAAAACAACGCCGTGTTTTGAGAGATCGAGAGGGTTGCGCCATCGCACCCTGCCCAGCCCAACGGCGGGAAGTTGAACCCCACCATCTTTATCTCGCCGATAAACGGTTCCGCCATGATCCTGACCTCCCCCTTACGCGATGCGCGCCGGCGGCGCGCCTCTCTTCTTCCGGTAGTTGCAGCACGCGTCAACATCGTGCGACACTAGATATATGCCCGGTACCAACCATTCCAGTGCCACGGCCCACGAACTGACCGTGCGGATTGCCGATCCGGTTCTGGACAACGAACAGCTCTACGCGCTGTTCCGAGACGCCCGCGCCACCGATTTCGCTTCCCTGGACTGGGACGCCCAGCGCCTCGATGCCTTGCTCCGTGGTCAGTTCGACGCTCAACGTTCCGATTACGACCAGCGATTTCCCGGATCAGAGCAGCGCCTCGCGCTTCTGGAGGGTACGCCGGTCGCGCTGCTATGGGTCTGGCGCTCCGAAGACCAGATCCGGCTTCTCGATTTCATCGTTGCAGCAGCCCGTCGGAACACAGGCATAGGCACCGCGTTGATGCTCCGGTTGCAGGCCGAAGCCGCGGAGGCATCAGTGCCCCTTCGCCACATGGTCGCCGTCACCAACACCCGTGCGATCCGGCTTTACGAACGCCTGGGCTTCATGACCATCGCGGACGCCGGTTCCCACTTGCTGATGGAATATCCCCCCAACGCTACAGGCGCGACGGGTCTACGCGTTCCCGAAGATGGTTGAATACCGCCTCGTAGTAAAGGTACCGCGCGTCCGCGCGAACTGGAACGATGAATAGATCGAAAGCGCCGAGGGTCCGATGCCGCGTTGGATACATCCCCTGTGGCAGCGGTCGACTGAGAGAACCCCGGAAAAGCACTGAGAAGCAGTCCCTGATGACCTCGTGCCCAGGTCCACCGCCGAGGAGGTCTTTCGCTTCAACGAGCACTGTCTCAACCACTCCGTCTCCAGTTTGAAACGAGAAATGTGTGTTCAGGTGGCGCGCGAACGCGTCCAGGCTCAGAGTTTCCAGGTTTGCCCTCCTCTGTTGCGGGATGGTCACAACATTAGCGGACGACGCGGGCTTCGCCATGGTCACGGCCGCGAGGGCGCGGGGCAGTCCCGTAGCATAGGCCCCCAGCCCAGCGGCCATCAGGCCCCCGGCTCTCCGCAGGAACGCGCGCCGATCGGTGACGGTTTGACGGCTCTCGCCTTGAGTTTCCTCATCGTCAATCATGGTTGGTTCCGTACCTCCGCAGTTCGATTATAACAATTCGAGCCGAAGGCGACACAGCGGCCTTGTGTCTGTCAAACCCTTGCCATAATCGATAGTTCCGGAAACCCGCCTGCACCGGATTCACCGACGGCGTCGCCCCGCTTACGGCAGTTCGGTGGTGCCCATGAGGTACCGATCGCATTCACGGGCGGCGCCCCGGCCCTCATTGATCGCCCATACCACGAGGCTCTGGCCCCGCCGCATGTCACCAGCCGCGAACACGCCCGGCACGTTCGTGGCGAAACAGTCGTGCTCCGCCTTGGCGTTAGAACGCGCATCCCGGTCGATGCCGAGCTCATCGAGCGCGGCGCCTTCCGGCCCGAGGAATCCCATCGCCAGCAGCACCAGTTGCGCGGGCCAAACGCGCTCGGATCCGGCAATGGGGCGTGGCGAAAACCGATCGGTCTCGTCCTTTTGCCACTCAACCTGAACGGTGTGGAGTTCTGAGACGCTGCCGCTCTTGTCCCCGACGAAGCGTTCGGTCTGAATACAGAACACACGGGGGTCGTGGCCAAAAAGTGCGGCGGCCTCTTCCTGGCCATAATCGGTGGTGAGCACCTTCGGCCACTCAGGCCAGGGGTTGTTGGGCGCCCGCTCCGACGGAGGTTGCGGCAGAATCTCGAACTGGGTCACGCTGCGGCAGCCCTGACGAAGGGACGTTCCGACGCAGTCCGTGCCTGTGTCACCGCCCCCGATCACGATCACGTCTTTGCCTTCCGCCGAGGTGTAATCCGCGGGCGGCTCGCCATTGAGCACGCGCTGGGTGTTGGCCCGCAGAAAGTCCACGGCCAGGTGGATGCCGCCCAGTTCGCGGCCTTCTGTCGGCAGGTCCCTCGCTTTTGTCGCGCCGCCGCACAGCACGACGGCATCGAATTCATCCGTGAGCTGCTTCGCGGAGATGTCCTTGCCGACTTCGGTGCCCGTAATGAACGTCACCCCCTCTTCGGCAAGCAGATCCACCCGGCGCTGAACGACTGACTTGTCCAGTTTCATGTTCGGGATGCCGTACATCAGCAGGCCGCCAATGCGATCCGCACGCTCATAAACGGTCACCAGGTGACCCACTTTATTCAACTGCGCGGCGCATGACAGGCCCGCCGGCCCGGATCCTACCACGGCCACCTTCTTGCCGGTGCGGTGCGCCGGGGGAGCCGGGGTAATCCAGCCCTTCTCCCATCCCCGGTCAGCCAGAGTGGCTTCGATGTTCTTGATGGTCACCGGCGGATTGTTGATCCCCAGGACGCACCCAGCCTCACAGGGGGCCGGACAAACGCGCCCCGTGAACTCCGGGAAATTGTTTGTCCTCTCGAGCCGCTCCAGAGCCTGTTGCCACAGGCCACGGTAGACCAGATCGTTCCATTCCGGGATGATGTTCCGGATGGGGCAGCCGGTAGCCATGCCTTTCAGCATGGCGCCGGTATGGCAAAATGGGGTGCCGCAGTCCATACACCGCGCACCCTGCTCTTGCAGTATCTCGTCCGAGTGGTGCGACGTGAACTCGTTCCAGTCCTTCACCCGTTCGGCCGGTGAGCGGTAAATCGGGAGTTCGCGATTGAATTCAAGAAAGCCGGTTGGCTTTGCCATCTGCTTAGTATCTCCAGGAAGTGTTTCTCAACCCTCGCGCGCGCCGTCCGGCGGCGCGCGCATGGTATCTGTTCGCCGGGCTAGTTACCACCGACGCGCGCCAGATCGCGCTTGTTCTCTTCAAACGCCGCCATGATTGCTTCGTCGCCGCTCAAACCGGACGCCTCGGCGCGCTCGATCGCGTCGACCATTCGGCGGTAGTCGTTTGGCAGGACCTTCACGAAACGCGGGCACATCTCGTCCCACTTTTCAAGTACAGCCGCGCCTCTCGCGCTGCAGGTGTTTTCGACGTGGCGGCGGATGATTCCCTGAACCTCGGCTATTTCCTCCGGATCTTCGAGACGCCCCAGCGTCACCATGTCCCGGTTATAGCGGCGGGAGAAATCACCTGCCTCGTCGATTACGTAGGCGATGCCGCCAGACATACCCGCCGCGAAATTGCGGCCGATCCGCCCGAGAACGACCACGCGACCGCCCGTCATGTATTCGCAGCCGTGGTCGCCGATCCCTTCCACAACGGCGGTGGCCCCGCTGTTTCGCACGCAGAACCGTTCGCCGGCCACGCCGCGCACATACGCCTCACCGCCCGTGGCGCCGTAGAACGCCACGTTGCCGATGATCACGTTCTCTTCCGCCACAAACGGCGAAGTGCGCGGTGGGAAGACGATGATTTTGCCGCCGGAGAGCCCTTTGCCAACGTAGTCATTGCCGTCGCCTTCCAGCGTCAGGGACACGCCTTTGGGGATGAACGCGCCGAAGCTCTGTCCCGCCGAACCCTGGAAATGGAGGCTGATGGTGTCGTCCGGAAGACCGGCGGCCCCGTAACGACGGGTGACTTCGCTCCCTAGAATGGTCCCCGTTGCCCGGTTCGTGTTACGGATCGGCAGCGTCGCAGAGACCGGCGTTCCATGCTCCAGCGCCGGCTCGGCGATGTACATCAGCACCTCGCGGTCCATCGACCGTTCGATTCCGTGCTGCTGAGGGATGCCGCAGCAACGGCCTACATTGTCCGCGACGTCCGGCATGTGCAGGATCGCGGACAGGTCGAGCCCTCGCGCCTTCCAGTGTTCAACCGCCGTGTGGGCGTCCAGTTTGTCGGTGCGGCCAACCATCTCCCCGACGGAGCGAAAGCCCAATTTAGCCATCCATTCACGCATCTCCTGCGCAATGAACCGCATGAAATTCTCAACGTGCGCCGGATCGCCTTTGAAGCATTTTCGCAATTCAGGGTTCTGCGTGGCTACTCCGACGGGGCAGGTGTCCAGATGGCAAACGCGCATCATCACGCAGCCGAGTACAATGAGCGGCGCCGTGGCAAATCCGAACTCCTCGGCCCCGAGGAGCGCCGCCACCACCACGTCGCGCCCCGTCATCAATTTGCCGTCCGTCTCGATGACGATCCGGCTTCGCAGATCGTTGAGCATCAGCGTCTGATGCGTTTCGGCCAGGCCCAGTTCCCACGGCAGCCCGGTATGAAGAACGCTGCTTCGGGGTGAAGCGCCGGTCCCGCCATCGTAACCGCTGATCAGCACGACGTCCGCGTGCGCTTTCGCCACGCCGGCCGCGATCGTGCCAACACCGACTACGCTGACGAGTTTCACGCTGATGCGCGCCTGCTCGTTAGCGTTCTTGAGGTCATGGATCAACTCCGCCAGGTCTTCGATCGAGTAGATGTCGTGGTGCGGCGGCGGCGAAATGAGCCCGACCCCCGGCGTGGAGTGGCGAACCTTCGCGATCCAGGGGTAGACCTTGTTACCGGGAAGCTGACCGCCTTCGCCGGGCTTCGCGCCCTGCGCCATTTTGATCTGAATCTCTTTGGCATTGACCAGATATTCGCTGGTCACTCCAAACCGCGCGGATGCAACCTGCTTGATCGCGCTGCACCGTGAGTCGCCGTTTTCGTCCGGGATGTAGCGCTCCGGGTCTTCCCCGCCCTCACCCGTATTGCTCTTGCCGCCAAGACGGTTCATGGCGATAGCGAGGCTCTCGTGCGCCTCCTTGCTGATGGAACCGTAGGACATAGCCCCGGTCTTGAACCTCTTGACGATCGAGTCTACGGACTCAACCTCCGTCAGAGGGAGCGGCTCGCGTGCCAATTTGAGGTCGAGGAGCCCCCGCAGCGTGCAACGGTGCTCCGATTCGGCATTTACGCTTGATGTGAACTGCCGGAAGAGGTTGTAGTCGCCCGCGCGGCAGGCAGACTGCAGCGTATTGATCGACTCGGGGTTATACAGGTGGTACTCGCCATCGGATCGCCACTGGTACTGGCCACCCGAGTCCAGCGTCACGAACTCGGCCGGTCGGTCCGAGAACGCAGCTTCATGGCGCAGTTGCACCTCGCGCGCGATCTCCCTCATCCCGATCCCCTCGATGCGGGACGGTGTGCCAGTGAAATACCGGTCGATGACCGAATGATGGATGCCGATCGCCTCGAACACCTGCGCGCCGCGGTAACTCTGAATCGTTGAGATCCCCATCTTGGACATCGTCTTGACGACGCCCTTCGCGAGTGCCTTGGCGTATTTCTTCTCGGCTTCCGCCTCCGTCGTTCCGGGCAGCCAGCCTTCCCCGATCATATCGTGGATCGCCTCGTAGGCCAGATACGGGTTGATGGCGCCCGCGCCATATCCCACCAGCAGCGCAACGTGATGCACCTCGCGCGGCTCACCGGATTCGAGGACGAGGCCTACCTTGGTCCTCATTTCCTCGCGCACGAGGTGATGATGCAGGCCCGAAACCGCCAGAAGCGCCGGGATCGGAGCGTGGTCCTTGTCAACCGCGCGGTCCGACAGAATCAGGATGTTGCAGCCTTCTGCGATCGCCCGCCGCGATTCACGGTAGAGGCGCTCCATCGCGGCCTCCAGGCCGGCGCCACCGTCCGCCACCTTGTAGACGATCGACATAGTGATCGCCTTCAACCCGGGCGATGTATTGTGGCGGATCTGCTCGAGCTCATAATTGCTCAGGATGGGGTACTTCAGCCGGATCTGGTGGCAGCTGGCCGGTTCCGGGTGAAGGAGATTCCGTTCCGGTCCGATGACGGTCTCGGTCGCCGTAACGATCTCCTCGCGGATGGCGTCGATCGGCGGGTTGGTAACCTGCGCGAAAATCTGCTGGAAGTAGTTGTAGAGCAGCTGAGGGTGGTCCGAAAGCACCGCAAGCGGCGTATCGGCGCCCATCGAGCCCACCGGCTCTATGCCGTCCTTGGCCATCGGCTGCAGGATGAGACGCAAGTCCTCGTACGTGTATCCGAACACCTTGAGGCGCTTCAGAATGGTCGTATGCTGCCGCACAGACACGTGCGGTGGCGCCGGAAGGTTCTCCAGCGGGACGAGGTTGTCGTCCAGCCATTGCCGGTAAGGATACTCAGCGGCGAGTTCGTGCTCAATCTCCTTGTCCGGTATGACGCGGCCCTGCTCAGTATCGATGACGAGCATTCGCCCGGGCCGAATCCGGCCCTTCTTGGCGATCTGCTCCGGCGGGATATTCAGCACTCCCACTTCCGAGGCCAGGATGACCTTGTCATCGGTTGTCACCCAATAGCGGGCAGGCCGGAGACCGTTGCGATCCAGCACCGAACAGATGCGGATTCCATCAGTGAAGGCCATCGCCGCCGGGCCGTCCCACGGCTCGATGAGTGACGAATGGAACTCGTAGAACGCCTTGAGCTCTTCCGTCATCGTGTCGTGCCCCGCCCACGGTTCCGGGATCATCATCATCACGGCGTGCGGAAGCGACCTGCCGGCGAGGACCAGCAATTCCAGCCAGTTATCGAACATCGCGGAATCGCTGCCGTTCGGGTCGATGATCGGAAGCACCTTTTTCAAGTCGTTTCCGAACACATACGACGCCATCTGGCCTTCGCGAGCGCGCATCCAGTTCACGTTTCCGCGCAGAGTATTGATCTCTCCGTTGTGCAGGGTGTAACGGTAAGGGTGCGCGCGCTCCCAACTGGGGAACGTATTTGTGCTGAACCGGGAGTGAACGAGCGCGATGGCGGTGACGATGGACGTGTCCGCAAGGTCCGGGTAGAACTCATCTACCTGCTGCGGAGTGAGCATCCCCTTGTACACCAGCGTGCGGGCGGACATGCTGTTGACGTAAAATGTCTCTGCGCCCACCGCCCATTCCGCGTGGCGCAGTGCCTTCTCAGCCCGTTTACGGATCACATAAAGTTTTCGTTCAAACCCCTGGACGTCCTTCACGCTCGCGCTGCGGCGGATGAACACCTGCCGGACGTATGGCTGGGACGCGCTGGCGGTTTCGCCAAGCGTGTCGCTGCGCGTCGGCACCGTTCGCCAGCCGATGACCTCCTGGCCTTCCTCATGCACGATGGTTTCCAGCCCCGCCTCGCAGGCCGTGCGGGCAAGCGGGTCCTGGGGAAGGAAGAGCATGCCGATGCCGTATTCCCCAGGCGCGGGCAGGTCGAAATCGGTGACCGCCTTGAAGAATGCATGCGGAATCTGGATGAGCACTCCCGCGCCGTCACCGGAATTCGCATCGGAGCCCCGGGCGCCCCGGTGATCGAGGTTTACCAGGATCGTCAGAGCCTGCCGCAGGATGTCGTGCGAGGCTCGACCCTTAATATCCGCAACAAATCCGACCCCGCACGAATCGTGCTCCAGTCCTGGGTCATATAAGCCTTGACGGGTGGGCATCCCGTTTGCTGTCATTCCATAACCTCGCTTGTCTATTCCTGCCCGGTTGGGAGCCGGACTGTCTTACGCGTGCTGATGGGGATCTCCGAAAATACAAACGCCAGCCCCTGGGCTGGTGTTCGACGCCGTAATATCTCCGCGGTTTACTTTATGATATACACTATAGCGCCCTGTTCGTGCGTTGTTTCACAAACAATTCGCGGCCTGTGCGCTGAGCCGTGACGAACGAGGAGCCGGTTTGGCGATGGCATCGGCCCGTCCCTACCCTCGGGTTCTACCTGGCGAACACCAGCCTCAGGAGCGCGGCAGCGTCTGAGATATCGGCGGTTCCGGAGCCAACCACGTCCACCGCGGCAATCTGATCCCCTCCTATGCCGCTCAGTCCGGCAACGATTCAGACTGCGCCAGGAACGTCCTGAATATCGAAGACGTCGTCGCCATTCACATCGTGCCGTGGTGTCATAGCGCCCCACGGATGCGGGTCCAGTCTGGCCCCGCCGTTGTACACGGGCGTTGCGGCTGGGTATAATATATTCGAAGGTCCCGACACAGTGAACAAAGCACGTCTCTCTGAAGTTCGCGGCATCGACAGCGCCACGCTGTTCAAAGCCCTGTCATCCGACACCCGGCGGGGAATTCTGCGCATGCTGCAGAGAGGCCCCATGGGCATCAGTGCCCTCGCCCAGGGTGTGGGCGTTTCCCGTTCGTCCGTTACGCGCCACATTCTGGATCTTGCCGAAGAGGGCCTCGTGAGGACGGAAACCGTAGCCGGCGAACAGGGATCGCAGAAGATGTGCCGCCTTCGCTACGAGCACGTGCTGGTCTCCTTTGAGGGCCCCCCCACCCCCGAGCCGCACGTGGAAGAGACCGAGATGCCCATCGGCATGTACTCCCGGGCGGATGTTGAGCGCCCCTGCGGCCTTGCCAGCTCCACCGGCATCATCGGCTCCATCGACGATCCCCAGGCATTCCTCCTCCCCGAACGCGCCTCCGCCCAGTTGATCTGGGTTGGCCGCGGCTCGGTCGAATATGTCTTCCCGAATCGCGTGCCTCAGGGCGCCGAGATCACCCGCCTCGAACTCGCCATGGAGATCTGTTCGGAACTCGCCATGCACCGGATCGACTGCCCCGGCGACGTGACCGTGTGGATCAACGAAGTGGAAATCGGCACCTGGACATCGTTCGGCGGGTTTGGCGAGAATCGCGGCCGGCTGACGCCGACGTGGTGGTGGGACACTCGCACCCAGTACGGAATGTTGAAGGTATGGGCGGTCGACGATGAAGGGGCTTACGTGGATGGATCGCCGGAATCGGCCAACACGATTTCGCAGCTTGGCCTGCATTACAAAGCACCGGTAAACGTGCGGATCGGAATCAAGCCCGATGCGACGAACCTCGGCTGCTTCAACCTGTTCGGCCGGCATTTCGGCAATTACGAACAGGACATGATCTTGCGCTTGCACTATCTCGACCGCCCGAAAGAGAGCAATCCATGACACCCTCTTTGTCCCAGGCCTGGCGCCGCGCAGCCCTCTTGTGTATCGCCGTCCTCGCCTCAGGGTGCGGGCAAGGCGCGCACCGCAAGATCACGGTGCGATTCTGGAACGGCTTCACTGGACCCGATGGCCGCACGATGCTCCGAATGGTAAAGCGCTTCAACGAGCAAAACCCGGACGTTCACGTGGTCATGCAGAGGATGGCGTGGGCGACCTACTACAACAAGCTTTTCGTCGCCGGAATAGGCCACCGCGCCCCCGAGGTGTTCGTCATCCATACGCGCGCGATGAATCGATTCGCCGGCGCCGGGTTCGCCCGGCCCAACGACGATCTCGTCAATGGGCCGTCGGGAATCGATATCCGGGACGTGGACGCGAATGTGTGGAACGCGGTCAAGTTCGGAGGAAAGCACTACGGGCTCCCCCTGGACGTGCACGTCATGGGGATGTATTACAACAAGACCCTGTTCCGGAAAGCCGGGCTCGTGGACGCGCAGGGCAACCCCAAGGTGCCGACCAATCGTCCCGAATTCATGGACGCCATGCGGCGGCTCACCAAGAAGGGGCAGAACGGCGGACAGGACCAGTGGGGCTTCGTGTTCACCAATTTCGAGTCGAACACATACACCTTCATGCGGCAGTTCGGCGGTGAGTTCTTCACCAAGGACTACTCGCGCTGCACGATGAACGAGCCCCGCAACATCGCCGGCCTGCAGTTCTGCTCGGACATCGTGAACAAATACCACTACGCGCCGTCTCCGGAGAATTTCGATTCCTGGATCGGTTTCCGACAGGGCAAGATCGCCATGGCCTTCGAGGGCATCTATATGCTCGCGGACCTCGAGAAGCAGAAGAACCTTGACTTCGGCGGCGCCCCCGTCCCACAGGTGGACGGCTATCACCGCGTGTGGGCGGATTCGCACAACCTTTGCCTGCGATCCGATCTCAAAGGCCCGGAACTCGAGGCGTCCTGGCGCTTCATGAAGTTTCTTTCGGACAACAGCCTCGACTGGGCGGCAGGCGGCCAGGTCCCGGTCCGCAAGAGCCTCCGCCGGACCGCTCGATTCAAAGCGATGACGGTGCAGTCGCAATTCGCCAAACAGATTCCGCTAGTAACGTATCTGCCCAGCCTTCCCTTCGTGTTCGAGTTCCAGACGGAGCTCGATCTCGCGGTTGAGAAGGTCTTGCGCGGCAACGGCACGACAAAAGAGGCGCTGGACATCGCCACAAACAACGTGAATGCCGTCATTGCCCGGGAACAGGCGGCGCGGGAAACCGGGGGGAGACAGCCATGACGAGTGAACCCGTTTCGACCGCACAACGGCGACGAAGGCGAAACTGGGACCGGTGGTCCGGCTACCTGTTCGCCCTGCCCTACCTGATTCTGTTCGGGATGTTTCTGATCGCACCCCTCATCTACGGGCTCGGGATCTCGTTCTTCCGCTGGGATCTGCTGTCGCCGGTGCCGCCGAAGCTCATCGGCGTGGCCAATTACCGCGAGAGTTTCAGCGATCCCTATTTCTGGAAAGCCCTCTGGGCGACCCTGCGGTTCGTGGTGATGGCGGTGCCGTTCACCATCGGCTCCGCCCTCATCATGGCCCTTGGCCTGCACTCCGTGGCAGCCTCGCGCCAGAGCATGTATCGGGCGGCATACTTCCTGCCGACCATCCTCACCATCTCGGTCGTGGGCATCCTCTGGCGATGGTTCTACAACAGCGAGTTCGGCGTGTTCAACGCCTATCTGAGCGCTTTCGGCATAAAGGTCCCCTGGTTGACGAGCACTGGAGTCGCCATGAAGTCGATCGCGCTCATGACGCTATGGTGGACAACCGGCGGCCCGATGGTCGTTCTGCTGGCGGGTTTGCACGACATCCCTGCCCAGTTCCGTGAGGCAGCGTCGCTGGACGGCGCATCGAGCTGGCAGCAGTTCCGGCACGTCACCATCCCGCTCCTCCGTCCGGTTCTCCTGTTCGTGATGGTGATGAACATCATCGGGAGCTTCCAGGTGTTCGGCCAGACCTACATGATCACGAGCGGCGGGCCGGAAATGTCAACGCGCTCTCTCGTTCAGTTCATCTATGAAACGGCGTTCAACAACTACCGCATGGGCTATGCCGCCGCGCTGAGCTGGATATTGTTCGTGGTGATCGCCATCTTTTCCTTTGGCCAGTTCCGGTTGATGAGGGAGCGCTGAGCCGCCCCACGGCCCCGAATTCTGAGGTATCGTGAATGGTTTCGACCGCAAAACAACCAACTACCGTATCGCCGGTCTCCGCGAGGACGCAAAGGCTTGGGCGCCGCTGGCTGCTGGAGGCGCTGGTCGCGGCGGGAGCGCTCATTTTCGTGCTTCCGGTCGCCATCATGCTGATCACGTCGCTGAAGCCCGACTCGGAGATCGTTCAGTTCACCGGCCTGCTGCCGAAGGCCGCGACGCTGGCCAATTTCCGGGAAGTGCTCGGCAACTCCGAGGAAATACCGATTTTCCGATGGTTCTTCAACAGCGTTTTCATCGCCGGCTCGGTGACGTTCCTGGTCCTGACGGTTTCGTCCTTTGCGGCGTATGCGCTCGCCCGGTTGGACCTGCCCGGCGGACGCACCGTATTCCTGATCATCGTGAGCACGCTCATGGTCCCAGGCCAGATACTGCTGGTGCCGGTTTACCTCATCTTGAACCACCTGGGCTGGCTGGACACGCCCGCCGCGCTGATCATCCCTGCCGGCGCGGGAGCTTTCGGTGTGTTCCTGCTCTATCAGTTCTTCCTGGGTATCCCGCGCGACCTCGAGGAAGCAGCCGCGCTCGATGGATGCTCCCGGGCAAGCATCCTGTGGCGGGTGGTGCTTCCTCTTTCCAGGCCGGCGCTCGCCACGCTCGGAATCTTTACTTTCGTCGGCGCGTGGAACGATTTCCTCGGCCCGATGGTCTTTCTGGATTCCGTGGACAAGTACACCCTGCCGGTCGGCATCGCCCTGTTTCAGAGCTCGTACTACGCGGAATACAGCCTCACGTTGGCCGCCAGCGTGATTTGCACCCTCCCCGTGCTGATCGCGTTCCTCCTCTTCCAGAAGAACATCATCGAGGGAATCGCGCTTACGGGCCTGAAGTGAGCGCGATGGTGATAGAATCCGGTTTGCCGGCGCGAAGAGTCATGGACCGCGTTCCCCTCACGGAAGGTGTGCGGATGTCGATGGTCTGATCGATCGCGGATTCCAGGTTGGCGGTCACGCTCTCCGAATTCCACATCAGCTCCCTGAGGGTCACCTGGCCTCGGCACAGGACTCCGGTGAGCCGCCCTGCCGGCATCTGCCGCGGTAGCGCCGGCAGCAGCGTCACTTCACCAGGCCAGGACTGAACCAGGGAGTGGATCAGCACGGCCGGCAACCCGCCGCTCAAGTCCGTGTTGAAGATGCTCCCCGGATCGTGGGACGTTGCCAGGTTCGGGAAGTAGTAATTCCGTGCGAGGCGGTCAACCACGAAGCCCACCGATTCGCTGTCACCGAGGCTGCCGGCCGCGAGGCCCAGCTGCACCAGGCCGAACGCCATGACTCCCCCACCCGGCTCCCTTCGACGCTCTGCGATGCGCAAGTCCAAGGCGCGCTGAAACGCCTTGCGCAACGGTGGGTTATCGCCTATCTCGGATGGCAGACCCCAGAACAGCGGATAGAGGTGCGAGCAATGGCGATGGGCATAGTTGTCGTCCAGGCCGGGCCATGTCCACTCCTTCACGGCGCCGTCCTTGTTGATCTGATACGCCGGTATCTTGTGAAGCATGCCATTCCATCGGTCGATGAGGTCCGGGTCGGCCCCCAATACCTTGCCGGCTGCGATGAGGTCGGTCAGAAGCCCCTTCAACGCAGCGATATCCATCGTTGCGTTGACGCACGCCTGCGACGGGCTGTTACCAGGGTTGTTCTCCGGCGAATACGATGGTGAGAACAGCCACTTGCCGTCATTGCCGGACACCAGGAAATCCTCGAAGAAGGCGGCAGCCTCCTTCATATAGGGGAAGGCGCGCTTGCGAAGGAAATCGCGGTCGCCCGTGTACAGGTAGTAATCGAAGTAGAACCGGGCGGCCCAGGCGGCGCCAACCGTCCAGAAGGTCATCGGCCACGTAGCGTCAAAGTGGTTCTGCAGGAAATGCGAACTCGTTCGGGAGGGAACGTAGAGCCCGCGCGCATTGTACAGACGTTTCGCGTTTTCGCGGCACTGGTCGAGATGGCTCTCGAGATATCCGAAGTAGCTCTTCAGACACTCCGGGAGGTTCCCGGATAGGAGGCTCGCGATGGCAGCCTGCACGTTTCCGTTCTGCGTATAGTCACCCGACCACGGAGGCGTCCACGTTCCCGACCACACGCCTTGCAGGTTTGGCGGCCAATCTCCGCAACTCGAAAGAATCGCGTAACGCCCTGCGTCCAAGGCCTTCTCCAGCATGGCCGGCGACAGTGCGTCTTCCCGTGAACGCCGGACCAGTTCTTCGGCGGCTAATCCCCGATCTATCCCTCCGCCAAGGTCCAGGTGCACCCTGTCAAACAGCCTGCCGTGAACCTTGCGATGGTCTGACAGGAGCCGATCGAAAGAAGCATCCAGGCGCGCGACGCCCTTTAGCGCCGATCCCGCGCTGTCCGGTTCAACCCTCAGAATGACCAGGACGCTGTCCGCTCCCTTCACGGCCAGTCGATTGCCCTCAACCGTGGAGTCGCCGGACGCGGCGATCACCTGCGCACCACACCCGTACTCACCGCCCGTGAGGGCGAACGTGCTCCGGTAGAACAACCACCCCTGTTCTGCCATGGCATGCACCTGCTTGATGCCATGCGCCCCCGCGTGTTGCTCAAAATAGAGTTCGGCGTCAACTCGCCCACGCGGCCCCTCGAGTAGCGTGACCACGGCGTTAGCCGGCCTCGAAACAAAAGTCCGGCGGGTGAACGTGCCGCGGTCATCCGTCCACCGCACCGTGGCGACGCCGGTCTCGAAGTCCAGTGATCGGACGTAGTCGCGCACTTCGCCGCTTGCCGCCATGCCGATTCGGAGGTCGCACGCGGGGATGAAAGGATCGGTCCAGCGCTTCCCGCCGTAGCCCTCCTTGTGGGACAGGTCAACAACGAAGTCCGAAGCCTTCTGATATTCGCCGTTCTTGAGCAATCGGCGGATCTCGGGCAAGTGTGCGCCGGTGTCCGGCGGCGGAAGCGGCTCGTGGATGGGCAGGAAGAGGCGCTCGTGCGACAGGATGATCGTCTCGTCGAGCGCCTGGCTCATCACGAGGGCGCCCATCTTCCCGTTGCCCGTGATAAGGGCTTCCTCCCAGATGGCTGCGGGGCGCACACTGATAAAACCACGTCCCGGGACGGGCAGCGTCGGTGTTGAAACGGATTCGGCGCTAGCCGCAAAAGGCACAGCCAGAAGGTCAGCCGATGCGGCCGCGGCGGCGGCAGACGCGGCCGCTTTCACAAAACTCCGCCGACTCATCGTGTGATCAGACAATTCCGATTGGCCTCCAGATTGCCGGCTAACGGGGCGAACTCATAACGGGAGTCGCTCTCCTCACCGCCCGACACCCATACAGACCGCCCGCCATTTTGCCGGGATGCGCCTGGAAGCGGACGTAGATTCCGTCGCGCCCCGTCGTGATCTCGGTTGGCAGTTCGTACGTCTTGTCGTAAAACACTCCGGGCCGGTTATTTTCGAGCACTTCGGCGGCGATCCTCTCGCTGCTGACGAGGATGTCGAATTCCCGATTGCCGCTGTCGCCTCCCCAATACGTACAGATGAGATCCATCGGGACCTTCGGATCTATCTTCAGTCCGAAAAGGAACCAGCCACCGTCGGTAGCGTGGCGCCATTTGCGGCCCATGAATTCACCGGTTTCGGTGTTGACCCCCTCGAACCGGTGATCGCGCTCGGACTGCATTTCCCCAACGCGTATCGAATCCGTGGTTCGCGCCTCGAGAGCGCGCGCCCGCGCCTGCTCCGCAAGGTATTCCTGTTGTTTGGCGTTCCACTGTCCCTCGGTGAACGAGTCCCAATAGACAACGTATGGCGTCTTGTACACCGCATAGAACGGGCGGAGCGTGAGCGGCTTCTTCGACGGTTCGCCCGCCACGCGAAATACCCGGCCGGATGCCGTAAACGTGAGCGGCTTGCCCGGCACGGGCTTGATGGCCGTGGTCGCGCTTGTGCTTCCCGCGACGATCACCGGCGGGGGCCCCGCCGGATTCTCGGCGGCGGCCAGTACGAGCGGTCCATAGAGGAGCGCAACGGTGTGCGCGTCATCACGCATCGGCTCTTCACGAAGGGTCATCGGCATTGAGATCTCAATCACATCGCCGGATTTCCAGACGCGCTTGATCGTTACGTAGCTTCCGGGCTTGCTGCGAAGCAATTCGCGCGCTCCATTCACCGTCACGGTGTAGGACTTGACGGCCCACAGGGGCCTTCGCAAATGAAGGGCAAGCTCGGTGGGTTTGCGGCAGGTTAGGGTCAGTCGCGTCGAGGGCTTGACCGGGTATTCCGTGTTCTGGCGAACGGTGACGCCCTTGTCCGTCCATCGAAGTTCCGATGCGATGAACAGGTTGACGTACAGATCGTTCGCCGCGCTTCGGAAATAGATGCTGTCGCCGTATTTGGCGTGGTTTTCCATGCCGGTGCCGGTGCAGCACCAGAAGGAGTCGAACGGCGTGTTGAATGCCTTCGGCACCCCCGTCTTGAGCGGCACGTAGTAGCACATCATCCCGTCATCCGGATCTTGCGACGCGAGGATATGGTTGTAGAGCGCCCGCTCGTAGTAGTCGGCATACTGGGGCAGCGGATTCCACGAGAACAAGTGCCGCGTCAATTTCAGCATGTTGTACGTGTTGCACGTTTCGGCTGTGGACGGCCCGATGTTTTTGGACATCGCCTCCTTCGGCGGGAAGTGCTCGTTGTTGCTGTTCCCGCCAATGACGTAGGACCGTTCCTTCGTGACCACGTCCCAGAAGAACGAGGCGATGGTATCGTACTTCTGTTCTCCTGTCAGTTCATACAGCCGGGCCGCACCAATGACCTTGGGAATCTGGGTGTTTGCGTGGAGGCCGGTGAGGCGATCCTCGCGGTTCGCCAGCGGATCCAGTACGGCCCTGTGGTAGAACTTGCGCGAGAGGTCGAGGTACTTCGGGTCGCCGGTCAAGGCATAAACGTCGGCCAACGAGTCGTTCATGCCGCCATGCTCGGCCGCAAGCATCTTCTGCCACTCGTCGTCCGATAGGCCCTTTGTAGTGTTCCACGCCCAGTCGGCCAGACGAACGAGCACTTGCTTAGCCTCATCGCTGCCGGTATACAGGTAAGCGTCGATGAGGCCGGCGAACGTCTTGTGTTCGTTGTACCACGGGACCCAGCTGCCGTTCAGATCGAAGCCCGCGGAAGAAATGGCACCCGCGGCAACCTTCGCAAAAATCTCTCTGGCGTTCGGCATGCCTCCGATGAACCCGTCGCCGCCGGCTTTCTGGCACGCGGCCAGTTCGCTCACGATGTACCGGACCCTCTCCTTGAAGCGGGTGTCGCCCGTGGAAGCGTACATCAGCGAGCAGGCAGAAAGATAGTGGCCAAGCGTGTGTCCTGAAATGCCCTGGCTTTCCCAGCCGCCGTAGGATTCGCCCTTTGGCTTCAACCCGGCGTTGACGCGAAATCGTGACAGAAGGCGATCCGGCTCGATGCGCAGGAGATAGGCGGCATCAAGGTCTTGAGCGTGCTTGAACGGCCCGGCGAGGAGCCGGACATCCGAGAGCTCAAACGAGTAAACCTGCGCGTGTACCTTGTTCGCTACTTCCATCTTCGTCTGGTGGTACACGGGCACGACGGCCTGCAGGCGCGGACAAAGGGTCCAAAGGCTCAGGCCGGCCACGAGCACGGCTGTTCGTTTCAACAACGTCTCCTTTGCGTAATCCATCGGCCGGCAAACGGGGCGCCGCTTCCCGGCCGTTGCCCCCTACGGTTTCCGGGTCGCGACCGGTTGTCCGTAATAGGCGCCCGGCCCGTGCTTTCGGAGGAAATGCTTGTCCAGCAGGACCTGTGGGATAGGCGGGCAGTTGGCCAACCGGTACGTATCCAGCGCCATCCCGGCGACAAAATCGAGCACAACGGCGTTTTCCAGCGCCTTGGCGGCCGTGCTGCCCCACGTGAACGGGCCGTGGTTCGCCACGAGGACACCTGGAACTTGTGTGGGATCAAGACCGCCATCCCGGAAACGCTCGATAATCACCGAACCGGTGTTGGCCTCGTACGCCTCCCGGATCTCCGCCTCATTGAGCGGGCGGGTGACCGGGATGGCGCCATAGAAGCTGTCCGCGTGGGTCGTCCCCAGGCAGGGAATCTCGACCCCTGCCTGGGCGAACGCGGTTGCATACCGCGAATGGGTGTGAACGACGCCGCCGAGCGCCGGGAATGCGCGACAGAGCGCCAGATGAGTCGGAGTGTCTGAGGACGGGCGTCCGTCGCCATCGACAACCGCGCCCGTCTCCAGATCCAGAACCACGATGTGTTCCGGACGGAGTTGTTTGTAATCAACTCCGCTCGGTTTGATCGCCAGAACGCCCTCGTTCCGATCCACGCCGCTTGCATTGCCCCACGTAAGGACCACGAGCCCAGCTTCAACCAGCCCCATATTCGCCGCATACACGGCTTCCCGGAGTTCGGCGTATTTCATCCGCGCGCCTCGTCGCGAAGCTGCAGGAGGTCCTTCATCACCGCGGACAGATCAGAGGTCCGCCCTTGGATTCCGAGCGCGTCGTGCATCTTCTGGTAGAGGCGGAACAGCCTCTCATACGTTGCCGCGCTGTCCGCATTCGGGGTAAAGGCGCGTTCCTGGATGCCGGTCATAGCATCCGCGGCATCATCGAAGGAATCAAATCCGCCCGCAGCTTTTCCGGCGACGACGGCCGCCGCCATGGCGGAACCAAGGGCGCACGTCTGATCGCTTCGAGATATCTGCATGGGCCGGTTCATGACGTCGGCATAGATCTGCATCACAAGCGTGTTCTTTGCCGCGATACCGCCCGCATTGACGATGCGATCCACCGTTACGCCATATTCCTCGAAGCGCTCCACAATCATCCGCGCTCCGAAGGCGGTTGCCTCGATGAGCGCCCGGTATATCTCGGCCGGTGTCGAGTGCAGCGTGAGGCCGAGGATCAGGCCGGTGAGGCGCTGATCGACCAGAACCGTCCGGTTGCCGTTATGCCAGTCCAGCGCCAGCAGTCCGGTCTCGCCCGGTTTGAGCTTGGAGGCGCCCAGAGTGAGCGCTTCATGGGAGCCTGCCTCCCTGCCGCCGGGCTGAATGACGTTGACGAACCAGTTGAAAATGTCCCCCACCGCCGACTGCCCCGCCTCTAGTCCGTACATGCCGGGCAGAATGGACTCCGGCACGATACCGCATAACCCGGGGATGTCCGGAAGGTCGCGATCCATTTTCGCGACCATCATGTCGCACGATGAGGTGCCGAGGATCTTTACCAAAGCCCCTGGCGTGATGCCGCAGCCGACGGCGCCGAGGTGAGCGTCAAATGCGCCGATGGCCACCGGTATGCCCGGCCTCAACCCCAAATCGGCCGCCCATCGCGGAGACAAGCCGCCCGCCGATTCCGCGACGGTAGCGGCGACGTTGGGCAGCGTCCTCCTCAGCGCCGCAAGGCGCGGATCCAGAGCGGCGAGGAACTCCTCGTCGGGGTAGCCTCCCCAGGCTGCGTTGAAGAAAGCCTTGTGCCCCGCCGCGCACGCGCAGCGTTTGATCTCGTCCGGGCTTTCGGTCCCGGTCAGAACGGCGGGAATCCAGTCCGCGATCTCCACCCAAGTCGCCGCGGCCTCCACGATCTCAGGGGCTACTCGCGCGCAATGGAGAATCTTGGACCAGTACCACTCCGACGAATAGCGGCCGCCGCATTTGGCGAGGTATTCGGGACGCATGACAGCAGCCAGCGCCGTTATCTCCTCCGCCTCGGCGTGAGCCGTGTGGTCCTTCCACAGCCAGGCAAGGGCCGGCAGTGAATCCGCGAATGCCGGCTGCGCCGCCAGGGGCTGTCCGTCAGCGTCCACGGGCAGCGGGGTGCTGCCCGTGGTGTCAACGCCGATCCCGATGACCTGCTCGGGGGAGAAGCCCGGAACCGCCCCCGCCTCTTTCAACACGGCACGCACCGTCTGACGGATTCCGTCCAGGTAATCCAGCGGGTGTTGGCGCGCAAGGTTCGGGTCCGCCGGGTCCAGCACAACTCCGGCCTCGCCGTGGGCGTACCCGTGAACGCTGGTCGCGATTTCACGGCCGGAGGAGACCTCCACCAACAGCGCCCGCACGGTGTTCGTCCCGAAATCCAGGCCTATGGTATATCTCGTATCGCTCATGTTCAGATCTTCCGTTCGTTGCGTATGAATTAGCTTCACGTATATGCGTTACGCCCACTCAGCGATAGAACCCTGGTAGGGTCGGCGTCCTCGCCGACCACCAGGCGCTTGGCTGGCGCTCCGCGCCGGTTGGCCGGCGTCCTCGCCGACCACCGGCCGCTAGGCCGGCGCTCCACGCCGGTAGGCTGGCGCTCCGCGCCGGTTGGCCGGCGCTTCGCGCCGGATGGCGGCGAGGACGCCGCCACTACCATTCCGGTCGGGAAATGTCGCTGCTTCACCTGAAGCTCAGCAAGTGGGATCAAGCTTCGTGACGATAGACGTCCCAGTCCATATAGGTGGTGAGCGCTTCCTCCACGGCATCCGCCACCTGGGCTTTGGTGGTGGCCACGTGATGTTCGAAGCCGTTGCGGCAGATGAACTGGAGGAGGTCCTGGAAGCGCGGAATGTGCACCACGCCGTATCCGCCAAAGGTCAGAAGCTTGTCATCGGTGAACGTTCCCTCACCCACGAACGCGCGGATCATCCCCATCGTATCGTCCGTTGAGACGCGGGCATAGGTGAACGGCCCTGGGGCAATCCGGCCAACAATCGTGCCGTACGTGTTGTCTTGGCCAACCGTTCCGGCGATGATCTCCTGGTAGTCCATATGGTGCTCGAGGAAGAATGACTTGGGCAGGTTGGAGCAGTGGAACAGAACCGCCTTGTCGGGGTCGTTGCCGTAGTTGTTGTTCCAGTCCAGAATCGCCGAAGCCCGGCCGGACGCGGACTGGAGCACATACATGCCAATGAGGCCGGCGATGTCCGTTTCGCACGCGCTGGGCATCAGGCTGTCGCTCATCATGCTCATGATCGTGCAGGGAACGACACCGTAGAACTCTTCCATCGCCGTCCAGCACTGGATGGCGGTCGCGGACAGGTCGTTTTCCTCAACGTATTTGTCGATCACCGCGCCGAGTTTGGCCATCTTGATCAGCGGCTCGTGGGCGACTCCCTCAACTGTTGTGTACTCGCGGATCGCATCCAGCTTGTTCGTTACGATGGGATCGGTATCCGACAGGTTCTTGATGCGTCCGAGGACCTCGGAAAGGTCAAGCGTCTCGACGGTGATGCCGCTCGCTTGCAGCAGCTTTTCGCTGTACCGGACCGTATTGAACGCCGCAGGCCGGGCGCCTATCGCGCCGATGCGCGCGTGCTTCAGGGCCTTCACCACGCGACAGGTTGCGGCGAAGGTCTGGAGGTCATGTGCAAATTCCTCGCTCGTCGGCGAAACCGTATGCGACTTGGTGAGCGAATACGGGATGCCATACTGGCGCAGGTTGTTGCAGCTGGACATCTTGCCGCAGAACGAATCGCGGCGATCCTTGATTGTCATGCGCGAGAAATCATCGGGCGTTGCCTGGACCAGGACAGGGACGTTCAGCTCCGCCCAGTGAATGCTATTGACGATGGTGCGCTCCTCGCCGAAGTTCGGCAGCGTGAGGATGATCCCGTCGATCTCGTCGCGATGCGCCCGAAACAGCTCGGCGCATTTTCGTGCGTCCGCCAGCGTCTCAACGGCTCCATAACTGCTGTCCTCGGGCGTGAGGGCGATTGCCTTGATACCCTGCTTCTCCAAAGTCGCCAGGATGTCCCGTCGGCCACCTTCACACAGGTGGGAGGGGAAGAAGCCGCGATTGCCTACGATAACTCCAAACGTTGCCATATCTTTCTCCTTGATAAATCCCTTACGATTGTCTCCGATATATTACTGAGGCTGCCGGGTGAACCCCTGTCAGGCCCTGCTGCCGATCTTCAGCACGGTTACAGAATGAGCCGGGAACGTGTACACGAAACTCGGGCTCTTCAACGATATTGATCTGCGGGTGGGCGCTACATTGGTCGGGTTCTCCAATGTGTTTTCATCCGCGGGCTTGCCCGTCAACGTCACTGCTTCGGCCGATGGCCCCACGTGCGAAATGCCTTTCAGATCGACCCGCGTGACGCTGGCGCTGCCGGAGGTGTTGACCACCTTCAGGACGATGTCCTTGCGATCACCCTTGATGCCTGCCACCGCGAACAGGGAGTTCATCCGGGGCAGTGCGGCGGAGATCGCGGGTTTGTTATCCACAAAACAGCGCACGTTTGAGCCTGTTACCTCGACGCGGATATCATACCACCGACCGGTTTCGATGGTGCCGGGCACCCGCTTGCCGGCCTCGATCTGGGCGCCATCAACGTTCACCTGGATCGCATGCTCCCGGTTATCCCAGCCGCCAAGGTTGACCTGAATCCAGTTGGCCGCGTCTTTGGCCCGCACCAGGATCAGGAAGCCTTCGTTTCCGCTGATTTTGCGCGCCTTCAGCGTCAGCGTATAGTCGGACCAGTTGGGGTCCCCAATCACGGAGCGGCGTTCGGTGCCCAGGTCCATCTGGCGGTAGGCCCCGTCCTGGATGGACCATTCGCCCCGCGCCGGCTTCCACCCGTCCGTCCCCTTACCGGCGTCCCACGCAAAGAGGCTCTTGCCGTTCCTGCTGACGCGGATATCCTTGAATTCCGCCTGGGTGCGCCAGGTGCCGACACCGACGGCGCCGGTCCGGGGCGCGCCAGTGGACTGCGCGCCGTTTTCCAGTGTCAGCGGCAGCACGGCGTCACCTTTGTAGTCCTGGAAAAGCTTTTGAACGTAGTACGACGGCGTCCCGTAGGCGCGG
Organism: Armatimonadota bacterium; assembly: GCA_036504095.1. Taxonomy (NCBI): domain Bacteria; kingdom Bacillati; phylum Armatimonadota; species Armatimonadota bacterium. The sequence continues at coordinate 134,242 of DASXVS010000026.1, forward strand.
GAGCTGTCGAAGTTGATGAGGTCCGGGTTCCACTTCTTGTAGTTCACATTGGCGAACAGAGGAGCGTAAGAGGCCATTTCCACGATGTCCGAGTTGCGTTCCATGCCGGTCATGAACGCCGCTTCCCCCAAGGCTCCCGCAAGGCTGCCCTGGCCGTTTCCCTCGGTCACGGCGTACTCGCCCACATAGATCTTCGGGCCTTTGCGATCGTAAGTATCATACTTGTTCGCGTTGGCGATGAAGAACCCCGGGGCGCTGTAATAGTGCTCATCCACAATCTGCACAGGCCTGCTGGTTGGCAGTCCACCCCAGAGGTCGGCAATCAGGCGCACCTGCGGATATTTCGCCGTTATGGCGTCGTAGAACAGGGCATAACGCTCGTTGTACGAAGGACCGCCGTTCTCGTTTCCGATCTCCATGTACTTGAGGTTGAACGGGGCGGGGTGACCGGCAGCGGCGCGCCTTGCGCCCCAAGTGGAAGTCGCCGGCCCGTTGGCGTACTCGATGGCGTCGAGCGCATCCTGGACATATTCGCCCATCTGTTCCATCGGAACCACCCCGTGGTGGCTCATCCCTACGTTGATGACGAAGAGCGCGGAAGCGCCCAAGTCCTCGCACAACTGGAGGTATTCGTGGAATCCCAACCCGTTTCCGGACTGGTATTGCCACAGGTTATACTGGGTGCGCCGGTCGGCGACATCGCCGATCGTCTGCTTCCATCGCTGCGAGGTGGCCATCGTGTCGCCTTCGACCCAGCACCCACCGGGGAAGCGCATGAATGACGGCTTGAGATCGGCCAGTTTGCCCGCAAGGTCCGGCCGCATGCCGTTGGCCCTCTGCTTGAACGTATCCTTCGGGAAGAGCGACACATTATCCAGCAGGACCGTCCCAGTGCTGTTCACACTTAACACGAGGCGGGCTTTGGGGCTTGCGGCGGAGGCGGCGAGCGTCGTTCCGTAGCGCGCCCACCCCCCGCCGGCCGGCTGGATTTGCCCGGTTGCCAGGACAGCGCCATCCGGCGCCTCGAGGCGGGCCGTGATCGTGCCGGTGAAATCAGCTTGCGCTTTCGCGGCCAACGAGAGGCTGTAACTCGCGCCGGCGCGGACATCCATGCCCCAGTATCCCTCGTTGATGATGCCGAAACTGCCGGACGACAGCGAATCCACCTTGATTTGCAGCGCATGCTTGTTGAACGTCGTGGCCTCCGGCCTGCTTACCACGGTGGCGGTTCCAACGGCGTCGCCGGTCTTGACGACAGACCAGGGCTCGATGGTATCAGATTCTTCAAACGATCCGTTGCTGACGAGTTCGGCGTACAGGCCGCCGTCCCCGGCGTGGTTGATCTCCTCGAAGAAGATGCCCCACAGGCTTGGGCTTACCTGATGCCCGGGCTTGTCGACGTTCACGGTAAGCGAGGCGGTCGGGCCCGTTGAGGCTGGCCGAGGCGCGGCTGTTGCTGAAAAGGTTGCGCCAAGGAGACCGGCGCCAACCAGCGAACTCAATGCGTGCAAGAAGTTCAAGGCTTTCTCCCCGAAAGGCGAGCGAAAACACTCGCAGGTCACACACGATAGATAGATTGCGGCCGGGCCTCCGCGCCGCCCTTTACCGCCATTATACATTGCGCCATGGACTAATGTTGAATAGTATTCGTCATCCGCGATTCGCTCGCGCACGCCGACGCTTGTTCGCCACTTGCCGGCAGGCTCCCGCCGCGGTATCATGGAGGCGATGCCCGAATGCATTCCAGACTCGCCCAAAGATAGGTCAGCAGACCGATGAATACCCGAACCCTGAACCTTCACGATGAACGAGACGCCGATGTGTTTCGCGCCCTTGCGTCCGACGTGCGGGTCCGGATCCTCGACCTCCTCGGCCGCGAACCGATGAATATCAACGCGCTGGGCCAGGCGCTGGGCCTTTCCGCCCCGACCGTGACACACCACATCCACTCACTGGAGCAGGCTGACCTCGTGGTGACGGAATACGCCCAGGGCACCCAAGGCACACAGAAGATTTGCAACGCCCGTTACGGCAGCCTGGTGGTTTCCCTCGAAGAAGCGCTGCCTCCCAAGGAACAGGTCGAACAGATTGAGCTCCCGGTCGGCCTTTACACGAATGTCCAGCCCCAGGGCACGTGCGGACTGGCCAATTTGGAGCGAATCATCGGGTTCTACGACGACCCACAGTCTTTCCTCCTGCCGGACCGCCCCAGCGCGCACATCCTGTGGATGGCGGAAGGGAGCGTCGAATACGTCTTCCCGAACAGACTGCCGACTTCCGTAACCATCGACCGGCTTGAGCTGTCCATGGAAATGTGCTCCGAAGCGCCGGAATGCAACAACGACTACCCATCCGACATCACACTTTGGATCAACGACGTCGAAGTCGGAACGTGGACATCGCCCGGAGACCTCGGCGACCGCCGAGGCCGCCTTTTCCCGCCGTGGTGGCCGGCACGCATCGCCCAGTATGGCATCCTCACCCATTGGACCGTGAGCCACGGCGGCTCCTATCTCAATGGCGAGCGGGTCTCGGACGTAGCGCTTGAACAGGCTCAGATATCGCCTAGACGGCCCATCTCGGTCCGCATCGGAGTGAAGCCGGACGCTGCAAACGTCGGCGGGTTCAATCTGCTGGGGCGCGGCATCGGCGACCACGACCAGGGTCTTCTGATGCGCCTTTTCTACGCACAGAACCCGGACACCTTGCGCTCGAGCATCGAGTCGTAGGCGCCGGCTACGCCACATCGATCATGGCTTTCACAACCCCGTCGCCGTACGCAGCCACCAGGTCGAACGCCTCTTTGACCCGCTCAAGCGGGAAGCGGTGCGTCACCAGGAAATCCACGTCAAGCCGTCCGGACGCCATTTTGTCCAGGGTCTCCTGAACGCAGCCTTCCTGCCGCCGAACATTCTGGATACAGATCTCTTTCCTTCGGAGCTGATCGATGGAGAAACTCACTCGATTCTCTTCAGGAATTCCGACCAGCATCAGTTTGCCGCCCGGCTTCAGCATCTGCACGGCCTCATCCATCGCCGATTGCTGGCCGCAGCACTCGAACACAACATCCAGGCCCAACGGCTCCAGCGCGGAGAGGTCTGCAACCACGTCCTGCCGATCCGGATTTCCCGTCCACGCCGCTCCCGCATTGCGCGCCATGCTGAGGCGATCATCGATCTTGTCCGTGACGTATACCGCCGCGGCCCCTTCACTGACCGCGTTGGCGAGGACGCAGAGCCCGATCGGGCCGCCCCCGAGAATTCCGACCTTAGCGCCGGCCATCGGCACAGACCGGTGCACGGCGTACACCCCGATCGCGAGCGGTTCCGACAACGCGGCCTGGGTTAGGCTCAGGTCCTGGGGTAGCCGATAGCACGATTCCTGCGGCATCACGAGGTATTCGGACAGACACCCCGGAACCTGGCCGGGACAACCCAGGAACAGTAGTTTGCGGCACGTGTGCGAACGGCCGGCAAGGCACTGGTCGCACTCGAAACACGAGATTGCCGGATCCACCGCGATGCGATCTCCCGGCTTGACACGTGTGACCCCGGGCCCCACCTCTTCAACGATGCCGGCGCATTCATGTCCCACCGCATACGGGAACTGAATGACCTGGCTGCCGATCCTGCCTGTGGTGTAGTAGTGAATATCGGACCCGCAAACCCCAACCGTGGTCACACGGATTTTTACGTCCCCGGGCTGGGTGATTTCCGGCGTTGGCAGCTCGCGCAACTCCATACCCCGGATTCCAGTCAAAACCGCAGCCGTCATACACTTCTCCTTCACACACTCCGGGTTGTCCGTGGAAACGACCCGCGCACTGCCCCTTTAGATTGTTGGCAAAGCGAAACGGAGTTGTCTAACATATTTTACGATGATGCACACCCCGGGCGGGCGCAGGCAAATCGCGGGGAACTGAAACGACCTGCGCTGCGGCCGAACCACAGGGGCCATGAGCATAGAATTAGCCGCGATGTTTGATGGAGGACCAGCGAATAATGGTTAGCGAAAATACCGTACCGGCGGAGAAACGATCTGTTCTGATCGACGCAACGACCGAGGGTGAACCCATTTCCCAGTATATCTACAGCCAGTTCATTGAACACTTGGGCCGATGCATCTACGGCGGCATCTGGGCGGAGATGCTGGACGACCGCAAGTTCTTCGATGGCGTTGGGAGCGAGGCTTCACCCTGGAGCGTGACTGGAAGCGGCGGCGTGGATATGGATGCCGTGAATCCATTCGTTGGTGAACACACCCCGTGCGTTAGCCTCCCCGGCAACGGCACGCCCGCCGGCATCGCCCAGAGTGGGCTTACCGTGGTCGCCGGCCGGAGTTATGTCGGCCGGATCTGGGTTTCGGGCGACACGAACGCCACCCCGGTGGAAGTAAGCCTGATTTGGGGTGACGGCGATTCGGAACGTCAGACTATCACCATCGGCCCGGTCGGTGAAGACTACGTCAAGGCCCCCCTTCAGTTCACCGCCGGCAGGACCACGGACAACGCCCGATTCGAGGTTGTTTCGCGCGGCAGCGGCCGCTTCCGGGTGGGCACGGCATCGCTCATGCCGGCGGATAACATCCGGGGAATGCGACCTGACACGCTGGACGCGATGCGTGAACTGGATTCGCCACTCTACCGGTGGCCCGGCGGCAATTTCGTGAGCGGCTACGACTGGCGCGATGGCATCGGTGATCCCGATCGCCGCCCGCCGCGCAAGAACCCGGCGTGGCGAGGGGTCGAGCACAACGATTTCGGCATGCATGAATTCCTGGATTTCTGCCGCGAACTCAACACCGAGCCGCTCATCGTTGTGAACACGGGCTTTGGCGATGCGCATTCCGCCGCGCAGGAAGTGGAGTATGTCAACGGTACCGCCAACACACCGATGGGCCAGTGGCGCGCCGCAAATGGGCGTGTGGAACCGTGGGCAGTTGAGTGGTGGGGTGTTGGCAATGAGATGTTCGGCCCCTGGCAGCTAGGATTCATGGCGGTCGAGCAGTACGTGCTGAAGCACAAGGATTTCGAGCGCTCCATGCGGAAGGTGGATCCCACGATCAGGACGATTGGCGTCGGCGAGTCCGGGCCGTGGTCGGAGGCGTTCATGGCGCAATGCGGCGGTGACATGGACCTCATCAGCGAGCACTTCTACTGCAAAGACAAGGCCGATGTGATCGAACACGTGGCACAGATTCCGAGCGAAATCCGGAGAAAGGTCGAAGATCATCGCCGGTATCGGAAGGATCTGCCGGCATTGAAGGGCCGGGACGTTCGGATTGCGATGGACGAATGGAATTACTGGTACGGTCCGGACATCTTCGGCGAATTGGGCGTGCGCTATTTCTGGAAGGACGCCCTTGGCATCGCCGCCGGGCTTCATGAGTTTTTCCGCCAGTCCGACATGGTCTTCATGGCGAATTATGCGCAGACCGTCAATGTCCTCGGCTGCATCAAGACGACCCCGACAGCGGCCGCGCTGGAATCCGCCGGGCTTGTGTTGAAATTGTACCGCCAGAAGTTCGGCGTAATTCCGGTGAAGGTGGAAACGGGAGTGAACGGTGTGGACGTCTCAGCTGCGCTCACCGCCGACAGGAAGGCGCTCACCGTGGGCGTAGTAAACGCCAGCGGCGTGGTTCAAACGATGGCCATCCAGGCGAAGAACATCACGGCCTCCGGCGCCGGAACGGTGTATAAAATGGCCTGTGATGACGTGATGGCGCTCAATGACCCGGGCAAAGACCCAGTCATCACGATTGAGGAGCGCGGCGTTACCGGATACAACGGAAGCGTCACCGTCGAGCCATACAGCGTCACCATCTATGTGCTGGACGTCGCGGCATGATCCGCGCCGTTGGCGGGGGCGGGCGGCGGTCGGTCTACGTAAGGAACGGTCTATGATGGCAAACCTGACATCTTTCCTGCCGCCCCTGGCATTGCGGTGGGCCGTGTTGGGCGCTATCGGAGGGGGTCTGATGCAATTGTCACCCGCCTGCGCCGACGCGGAAAAGGCGAAGGAGCCTGAGTTCAACGCCATCATCAATGTGCATGACCCCAACGCTATCAAGGCCGGCAAGTACTATTACGTGTTCTCAACCGGCCCGGAGGTCATGATCCGACGATCCAAAGACCTCGTTCACTGGACCTACGTGGGCAGCGCCTTTCCCGGCGGAACACCGGGCTGGGCGCTGAAGGAGATCCCGGGCGCAAGGTCGGATTCCATCTGGGCGCCGTCCATCTCCAAAGTGAACGGCCAGTACCGGCTGTATTACGCCGTTTCCAGGTTCGGCAGAAACCGATCGGTCATTGGGCTGGCCACGAACAAGACGCTGGACCCGGACAGTAAGGACTACCGGTGGGTGGACCAGGGCAAGGTCGTCGAATCCCAAACGACGGATGATTTCAACGCCATCGATCCGGCATTCTGCAGCCTTGATGACAAGCGCGGCGTCCTGTCATTTGGGTCCTACTGGTCCGGCATAAAGGCTGTGCAAATCAGCGTGAAAACCGGCAAGCCCCCCGCCGGAGCGAAGACATTACCGATCGCCCAGCGACCGTTCCCCGATGCCCTTGAAGGGCCGGAGATCGTGCATATCGGAGCCCATTACTACCTCTTTGTTTCGTTCGACACTTGCTGTCAGGGTATCAACAGCACTTACAATATCCGTGTCGGGCGTTCGACCCGATGGGATGGTCCGTACGTTGACAAGGACGGCGTATCCCTGATGCAAGGGGGTGGCACCCTGCTGCTGGCAACCGCGGACCGCGAGATCGGCCCGGGACACTGCTCGGTTCTCGCGGACGGTTCCAAGCGTTGGCTGGTGTACCACTTTTACGATCGAGACAACAACGGCATACCGACACTGCAGTTGAGGCCGCTTTCCATCGGGAAAAATGGCTGGCCTGTGCTGGGCTCCCCGCTCATCCCCGCGAGACCATAGGGACGCCCGGCTCCAACCGTGCCATGTGGGCCGCTGTTATCCCCATGCGAGACTCGCTGCCTGACGCGGGCGGCGAATAAGCGGTGCGCCGCCACGGCGATTCTTCGGAAGGGCTTGCGTGCACTGCGCAACGGAAAGGGCGTAAACGATGGGCGATGGCGCCGTGCTGCTTGAAATGCGGGGTATATCCAAGCGATTCCCCGGCGTGCTGGCCCTGGACGGGGTGGATTTTACCCTTCGGGCCGGCGAGATACACGCCCTCATGGGGGAGAATGGCGCCGGCAAATCCACTCTGATCAAGGCGCTGACGGGGGTATATCCGCGCGATGCCGGCGAGATCAAACTCAATGGCGAGCCCTTCCTGGCAAAATCTCCCGGGCACGCTCAGGAACTGGGCGTCAGCACCGTATATCAGGAAGTCAACCTCATCCCTACCCTCTCGGTTGCGGAAAACATTTATCTCGGCCGCCAACCGATGAAATTCGGGCGCATTGACTGGAAGTCCATCAAGCGCGGCGCAGAGGAAGCGCTCCGACGGCTGGATATCACCGTGGACGTCTCGCGAACGCTCAGCTCATGCTCCATCGCGATCCAGCAAATGGTCGCTATCGCGCGGGCGCTTGACCTCTCGGCGAAACTCCTGATTCTAGACGAGCCCACGTCCAGCCTTGACCCCGACGAAGTGGAGCGTCTCTTCGCGTTGATGCGGCGCCTGAAGGAAGACGGGCTGGGCATCATCTTTGTCACCCATTTTCTGGGGCAGGTTTACGAAGTCTGCGACCGCATCACCGTCCTGCGCAACGGGCGCTTGGTAGGCGAATACGAGACGGCGGAGTTGAGCAGGCTGGACCTCATCGCGAAAATGCTCGGTAAGAACCCCGAGGAGCTTCCCGAAATGGCGCGCTCCGCGGAGAACGGCGCCGAATCCCGCGCGGAGCCCTTCCTCCGGTGCAGGGGCGTTGCGCGCCGGGGCAGCGTGGAACCGCTGGACCTGGACGTTGTCGACGGCGAAGTGCTGGGGCTCGCCGGCTTGCTCGGTTCGGGCCGCAGCGAGGTGGCCCGCCTCCTGTTCGGCATCGAGAAGGCTGACCGCGGCGAGATCACCCTGGAAGGCAAGCCCATTGCCCTCACAACAGCTCGGCGGGCCATCGGCGCGGGCTTTGCGTTCTGCCCGGAAGACCGGAAGACGCACGGCATCATCCCCGATCTTTCGGTGCGCGAGAACATCATCCTCGCGCTCCAGGCCAGCAAGGGCTTCTTCAACCGGCTTTCCTACAAAGCCCAGACCGAGATCACGGATAACTATATCAAGGCTCTTTCAATCGTCACTCCCGATGCCGATCAGGCGGTGAAGTACCTTTCGGGAGGAAACCAGCAGAAGGTCATTCTGGCGCGCTGGCTGGCCTCCAACCCGCGGTTCCTTATCCTGGATGAACCAACTCGCGGCATCGATGTCGGCTCCAAATCGGAGATTGAGAAACTGGTTCTCCAGTTGGCCGCCGAGGGAAAGGCTGTTCTCCTTATCTCCTCCGAACTCGACGAGGTCGCCCGCTGCAGTACCCGGGTGGCGGTCCTGCGCGATCGGCACAAGGTTGGCGAACTCAGCGGAGTCGAAGTGAGCGAGAACGCGATCATGCAGACCATCGCCCGAAAGGAGGCCACCATTGGCTGACGGATCACTCACCCCGGGCTCCGGGGCAACGGTGGCGCCCGCCCCCGGAGACGCCGGGGCAAACAGGGAGCGTTTTACGCCCAAGCGTCGAACAAACAGTCTCCTCTGGCCACTGATTGCTCTTGCCCTGCTGTTGCTGTTCAACCTGGCGTTCACACCGGGCTTCTTCAGTGTGCAGATCAAGGATGGGCATTATTATGGCAGCCTGATAGACGTGCTGAACCGGGCAGCCCCCGTGATGCTGCTGGCGCTGGGTATGACGCTGGTCATCGCGACAAAGGGGGTCGACCTCTCGGTTGGCGCCGTTATGGCGATTTCCGGCGCCCTGGCCGCTCAATTGATCGTGCGATACCACTCACCGCTCGCCGTCATCATCGCTGTACCACTGCTGGTCGCGCTGGTTTGCGGCATCTGGAACGGCATTCTGGTTGCCGTTGCGGAAATCCAGCCGATTGTTGCGACCCTGATCCTGATGGTTGCCGGTCGTGGCATCGCCCAACTGATTACCAACGGCCTGATCCTGACTTTTGACGACAGGGCATTCCAGTTTATTGGCCAGGGGCATCTCTTCCGCCTGCCGTTTACCGTAACACTCGTTGGCCTGGCGCTCCTGCTCACGGCGGTCGTGACCCGCCGGACCGCGCTGGGCCTGTTCATAGAATCGCTGGGAAACAACGAAGCGGCGAGCCGTTACGCGGGCCTGCGCACGACTGCCGTGAAGATCTCCGTATACGCCTTCTGCGGGCTCTGTGCGGGTCTGGCGGGCCTTATCCCGGTCTCCGATATCCAGGGAGCGGACAGCAACAACGCGGGCCTCTATCTCGAAATGGACGCGATTCTCGCCGTTGTGCTTGGCGGGACGTCTCTAAACGGCGGGCGCTTCTACCTCGTAGGCAGCCTTATTGGAGCGTTGATTATCCAAACGCTTACGACGACCATCCTGTCCCGTGGCGTCCCGTCGCAGATGACGCTTGTCGTCAAAGCCATCGTGGTGCTGATAGTCTGCCTGGTTCAGTCTGCTGAGTTCCGCGCCACCGTGGCGCGCGTGTTCGGAAGGGAAGCCTCGTGAAGCCTCGAATCTCCCAGCATCATATTCCGCTCCTCGCGACGATGGTCGTCTTCGCCCTGTTGTACATCATCGCCGCGGCCCAGTTTCCGGCTTTCCGGCGCCCCGCCATCTTCGGCAACTTCTTCTCCGACAATGCCTTCCTGGGTGTTGCGGCTGTGGGGATGACGTTCGTTATCCTCTCCGGAGGGATCGACCTGTCGGTCGGGGCGATCGTCGGAATGACCAGCATCCTGGTAGCGGTTCTGATCCAGAACCGCCACTTCTCCCCCCTGCTCGCGGTGGCCGTTGCCCTGGTGATCGGCACAACGCTCGGCGCGGGCATGGGTGCGGTGATCCGCTACTTCAAACTCCCCCCGTTCCTCGTAACGCTCGCCGGCATGTTTCTGGCCCGCGGCTCGGGGTTCCTCATAAGCGTCGAGAGCGTGCCCATCAAGGACGCGTCGTACGCGCGCCTCTCCGAGTGGTCATTGTCCCTGGGGCCGGTGGACGTGCCGGCGACGACATTCATCTTTGTGGCGGTGCTCCTGCTGGGGATTGCCCTGGCGCACGGCACGAAATTCGGGCGCAACGTTTATGCGCTGGGCGGCGACGATGACGCCGCGAATCTGATGGGACTTCCCGTCGGGCCGACGCGGTTGCGGATATACGCCTTCAGCGGGTTCTGCAGCGCACTTGCCGGCGTCGTCTATACAATCTACAGCGCATCCGGCAACGCGAGCGCGGCAAACGGGCTTGAGCTTGACGCGATCGCCTCGGTGGTCATTGGCGGAACACTTCTTACGGGCGGCGTCGGGTACGTGGCCGGAACGCTGATGGGTGTCCTCATTTTCGGCATCATCCAGACGTACATCACTTTCCTCAACCTTTCGTCATGGTGGACCAAGATCGCGGTGGGCGTTCTGCTGCTGTTCTTTGTGCTGATTCAGAAGGTGCTGGCCCGCCCGGCCGCGCGGACGTCTTGAGACTTTCGATGCAGTGAACGTAGATTCGCCCTGGCTGCAGACTGCAGCCAGGGCGAATTCGTCATTATGGCGCCCCGCGGCTAGAGCGGATTGCCCATCGCCGCCTGCAGGATGCGGACCGCGTCTTCGTGGCAGATCGACGAGTCACCGGCCAACGTGCCCATCCATTGGTCGGACGGTGTGGCCGCCAAAAGCCCCGCCGCAATGCTAAGAGCGCGCGTCGCGTCGGTAGCGGTCACGTCCGGCATGGTGAGGTGAAATGAGTTCATGTCCGAGGTCCCTGATACCAGCGTGTGCGTGATCAGGTTCGTCCCCTGCACCAGGTAGAGGGGTTGTGAGAACTGCTGGATGCCCTGGACGGGCCAGTCCGTCCTCGGCTGGGTGGCCTGCGTGGAGAACGCGCCCGCCGAGATGCGGACAACGCCGCCGCCTGTGCCGCCGTTGAAGTACGAAGTTGCCACGGTGTAATTGCCGGTCCGTGGAACGTCCACATACACCGAGCAGCTTTCTCCCGGATCGACCCAGCCCAGCTTGTATCCGTTCTCGCCATCGACGCTGAGCAGCGATACGGATCCACTCACCTGGTCGAAATACGCCAGTTGCACTTCGGCAACCTGATGCCCGTGGCCGTCATCGTGAAAGATGCTTGCCAGTTGCAGATCGGCGCTGGCAGCCCCAGCGGCTGGAACGGTCACCGTGGCGATCGGCGACCCTTGGACCTGATAGCTGCCCGGCCTGCCCGCCTTGATATCGTTTTCACCGGATGGAACCGTCAAAGAGTAGGTTCCATCGTCGCGGGAGTAAGTGAAGTACCCCTGTCTCCAGAAACTGCTCGGCTCCATGGGCGCGCTCGCCGGGGGATTCGCCGTGACGATCGCTTTGCGAACCGCGATGCCGTGCGGCCGGTCTCCGCTAACCGTTCCACTCACCTGGCCGAAAGCCGGCAGATCGGATACCCGTGTTAGTGTGATCCTCCCGACCTCCGCGTTGCTCCAGTAGAAATCCCAGTCCCGATCGTGGGTATCGGCGAGGTTGGGCGGATACTGGTAGGCAGGATTGTGGCGGCCGCTCACATTCTGGATGCGAAACACGTTGTCCCCGGCCCAGAGTGGGACGGTCAGCGTATTGCCGGCCGCATCTTCCACGTCGCCGAGATTCGCATAGGCCCAGGCGCCGTTAGTTTCACCGTAGTCCCGCGTGTCGGGTGTTCCGTATCGCGTGGCATATGGAGCATCCGGCGAGGTGAATGGCCGCGTTTCGAACGCCAGTACGCATGCCGGATCAGACCATTGGGCGAGGGAGATGCCGATGGTGTACAGGCCCGGAGTGTTACAGGGGACGCGCCACTCGATATAACTTGCCGGTTGCAGTCCGTCCGTCGTAAGCCCGGATGGGCTGGCAGCCTGCGGGATGACGGCTGGCAGGGCGCCACCTGCGCCAAAGCCGACTAGATTCAAGACCGTTGCCGGCATGACTTCAATTGACGCCTGTCCGCAGGCCACTCCGGTTGTCGCAAGCGCAGCGACCAGCGCAAGAGGGATTCGCAATCCGTGCATGGGTATCCTCATCTATCGAATCTGGGCGCCGGGCCCGCCGTACTTGTGCTCCGGCAGGAACCTTCAGGACATGCCCGGCAATGTGCTATCACCTTTTCCATAATGCAGTATACACTGTGTGGTATCAATGGGCGCGGCAAGCGACCACGCCCATCCTGCTTCAGATTGTACCATGGCGTTGAGACGTGTGCGCTCGCTAGCGTTTCCGCGCGTAATCCCGATTCCGAGGTTGACAGATGAAAAGCGTGATTTTGGCCGCATCGATCGTGTTTGTGATGGGCGCTTTCTGTGGCTCGTTCGCCTGGGCCGCGTGGTCCCCCGCCGGCTCCAACCTGACGACACCGTGGACAGCGCAAGTGAGCCCCTCAAACGCGCTACCCGAATACCCCAGGCCCCAGATGACTCGCGCTAACTGGCTCAGCCTGAACGGACTATGGGAGTTTGCCGCGGCGAAGGATGGCGATACGCCGCCCATCGGTAAAACGCTGCCGGAGCAGATCCTCGTGCCGTTCCCTGTAGAATCATCCCTCTCGGGCCTGGGCCGCCACGAGAGCCAGATGTGGTACCGGCGTACATTCGATGTCCCCTCCGGGTGGGCGGGACAGCATGTGATCCTCCACTTCGGGGCGATCGACTGGCAGTGCAGCGTCACCCTCAACGGAAGGCAGATCGGCTCGCATCGGGGCGGCTATGACCGGTTCTCGTTCGATATCACCAGTTCACTGAATCCCACGGGGCCGCAGGAACTCATCGTCTACGTCGCGGACCCCACGGATTCGGGGCCGCAGGCGCGCGGAAAGCAGGTGCTGAACCCGACCGATATCTGGTTTTCGCCTTCGTCCGGCATCTGGCAGACCGTCTGGCTGGAACCGGTCCCCGTGTCGCGCATTTCCTCGGTTAAGGCCGTGCCGGACATCGACGCCGGACTGCTTCGCGTGAACGCGGCAATTACGAACGCCAAGCGCGGCGACACGGTCCGCGTCGTGGCGAAGGACGGCGCCACCATCGTCGGCGCCGTGGAACAGCCCGTTGGCTCGGCAATAACCATCGCCATTCCAAACGCGCATCTCTGGTCGGTGGACGATCCGTTTCTTTACACCCTTTCCGTCGGACTCTACCGCGGCGGAAGCAAGGTAGACGAAATCGGATCGTACTTCGGCATGCGGAAGATCAGCGTCGGAAAGGATGCCAAAGGCATTACGCGCATCCTCTTCAACAATAAGTTCGTGTTCCAGGTAGGCCCGCTCGATCAAGGATACTGGCCGGACGGCCTTTATACGGCTCCCACCGATGATGCGCTCCGGTTCGACATCGAGGCCACCCGGAAGCTCGGATTCAACTTCACGCGTAAGCACGTTAAGGTCGAGCCGGATCGCTGGTACTACTGGTGTGACAAACTGGGGTTGATGGTGTGGCAGGACATGCCAAGCCCCGGCGTTGGCGGCCAGGACGCGCGGATACAGTTCGAGAAGGAACTGAAGCGAATGGTCGAGGGGCTTTGGAATCACCCCAGCATCATCATGTGGGTTCCATTCAACGAGGGCTGGGGCGAGTATGATGCAGCGCGCATCGCCAAACGCGTGAAGGAAATGGACCCGAGCCGCCTGGTGGACAATGCCAGCGGGTGGAACGACGCGGGCGCCGGCGACGTCGTGGACATGCACATCTATCCCGGTCCGAACTCCCCGAACCCCGAGGCGAATCGAGCCGCCGTGTGCGGCGAGTTCGGCGATGCCTGGGAGTACTACCCGGGGCACGTGTGGACCCGGCCGGGCTACACGTATCTGGCGACCCGCAGCCCGGAGGAGATCACGCACAGGTACGAAGCCCAGCTTCGAACGGCGTACGCACTGAAAGACTCGCCAGGCATGAGCGCGTGCGTTTACACCGAGATCACCGATGTCGAGGTGGAGCAGGCGGGCTTCCTGACCTACGACCGCCGGATCAACAAACTGGATCCTGTCCGCCAGGCGCTTTACAACAAGGGCCAGTTTCCGAATCCATTGTCGGTCACGTTGTACGCGCCCACATCGGAAACCCAGGCGACGACGTGGAAATACACGTTGACCCAGCCGGCGGACAATTGGATGTCGCCTGATTTCAACGATGCATCGTGGACGCAGGGTTCAGGAGCGTTCGGCCAGGGAAGCGCCGGCGCGGTATATCGAACCGCATGGTCAAGCCCCGACATCTGGGTGCGCCGCGTTTTTCCGGTAAACGCTTTGAGCGGCGTGCCCTGCATACGGTTGCGGCACGATGAAGACGTGGAGGCATATCTGAATGGAGCCCTTGCCGTCAGTGAACCCGGGTTCACGTCCACTTATTGGAATTACGACGTCCTCCCATCGGCGGCATCCGCGCTCAAAGTCGGTACCAATGTGCTGGCGATTCACTGCCATCAGACCGGAGGCTCGCAGATCATAGACGCCGGTGTAGGCTATCACGCCGTGCTGTGACACCATTCGCCTCAACGAGGCGCCCTCCATCAGACCGATGGCGCCGCGGCGAGGCTCCCTGCCCCACCAAAGTGCACAAGTTTCCAATACACTTGACAACTTGTTGCACCCCCATGGTATCATCCGATAAAGACATCTGACCGCCGGTTATAGCGATCAGGCACCGAGCCTCCGCCGGCCGGGCATTTGCGTTACGCGATGGGATTCTCGCTCCGCCTGCCGGGTTCGCTCCGACGTGCCGGACAATGCCGGTTTTCGAGGTCGATTGTCAGGCGGTGGTTCCCGCGCACACGGTGACCGTTGCCGGGCTATCGGCAGCGTCACGGCGCGGACATTCTATCGATAAGCGCTTAACCATGCGCCTTTGGGCACCATTTTGTCATACCATTTCGGGGTGACAGTCACGTCTCGGCAGAGACGGGCTGGCCAGCCCGTGCACGTACCATTAAGGCACGCGATCAAGCCGTGCCACGGCTCTGTTGAGATGGGCGTCCTCCGAGGACGGTAGCCCATCGCCCGGCAGAACCGGCAAGAACTATCAGACACGAGGAGGATGACGAAATGAAGACGAGTGTTCCGGTTGGATTGTGCTGCATCGGCATTGCGGCGACCCTGGGCCTGTCCGCGTGCGGGAACAAGACCCCCACAGCGCCGCCAGCCACAAACCCACCCACCCCATCCGCTCCAGCCGCCGATAATACGGCCTCCGCGACCGCTGCGCAGATTCCCTCCGCGCCAACGCGGAAGCCCGACGGCAGCCCCATCGTAGTGGGCTATTCCCAAATCGGAGCGGAAAGCGGCTGGCGCATGGCCAACACAAAATCCATCCAGGACGAGGCCAAAAAGCGCGGGATCGATCTCAGGTTCTCGGATGCCCAGCAGAAGCAGGAAAACCAGATCAAGGCGCTGCGCACCTTCGTAGCGCAGGGCGTGGACGTGATCATGTTCTCGCCGGTCGTTGAGAGTGGATGGGAGCCGGTACTCAAAGAAATCAAAAAGGCCAACATCCCGGTCATCGTTTCGGATCGGCGTCCGGACGCCGATGCGTCACTCTACGTAACATTCATCGGTTCCGACTTCATTCAGGAAGGCAAGCGCGCCGGTGACTGGATGGTCAGAAAGATGGGTGGCAAGGCCAACATCGCGGAGCTGCAAGGCACGGTTGGCAGCGCCCCGGCAAACGACCGGGCCAAGGGTTTCCGCGACGCGATCGCCAAGTACCCCGGTATGAAGATCGTCATCACGCAAAGCGGTGATTTCACCCGCGCCAAGGGCAAGGAGACCATGGAGGCCTTCCTCAAGAGCCCGCAGGGCAAAGAGATCAACGCGCTATACGCTCACAACGACGATATGGCCCTCGGCGCCATTCAGGCGATCGAGCAGGCGGGCCGCAAGCCCGGCAAGGACATCACCATCGTCTCCGTCGATGGCGTCAGAGGCGCGTTTGAAGCGATGACGCAAGGCAAGCTGAACTGCTCCGTGGAATGCAACCCGCTCATCGGACCGACGCTGTTCGACGCCGTTCAGGCGGTAGTCGCGAAGAAGCCGGTTCCGCCGCGCATCGTGACCCACGACGATCTCTACGACGAAACGAACGCGGCCAAGGCGCTGCCGAAGCGCCAGTATTGATCGCAGGGGTTCCGTTGGCCGCCCCTTGCATTCGCGGGCGGCCATACCGGACCAGTTAGAAACGCTCACGTGGATCCCGCTCGATCAGCGGGACCCACGTGAGACAATCGGCGGCCGCTACGCGGCGAATGTGTCCTTTGGCCGGCGAAAAATGGAGCGCCGAACCAGGCGCCTTAACATAGCCTTTAATATTCTGGAAACACCTGTTGCAGGAATATGTTGAATCGAGTATAATAATAATCATCTCAGCATAAAGGCGGCAGGATGCAGTCTCGGATTATGGAACTCCGCGGTGGCGATGGGACAGAGGTATTCAAAGCGCTTGCGTCCGAAACGCGGACGGGTATCGTCGCGCTGCTGGCTGAGAGCCCGATGAATATCAACGCCCTGGGTCAGATTCTGGGCATCGCGCAGCCGAGCATCACGCGCCACATCCAGGTTCTGGAGCAGGCCGGACTCGTGACAAGCGAGTATACGCCCGGCGTTCAGGGGATGCAGAAGGTATGCACGCTGAAATACGATCGTTTCATCGTGTCTTTTGAGATTACGAAAGAATCTGTGGACCGGACCGAGGAAGTCGAGATGCCAATCGGCCTCTACACTCTCGCGCAGCCTAACGCCACGTGCGGGCTGGCCGGCCGGGACCGCATCATCGGGTTTTACGATGATCCGCAATCGTTCTTTCACCCCGAGAGGGCGTCGGCGCAGTTGTTGTGGATGGCGGACGGGTTTGTTGAATACGTCTTTCCGAATACGCTGCCCACAAGCGTCGAGATCACTTGCGTCGAACTGGCCATGGAGATCTGTTCCGAGGCCCCAGATTTCAACAACGACTACCCCTCGGATATTACCGTTTGGATAAACGGGGTAGATATAGGTATGTGGACCTCGCCGGGCGATCTGGGCGGCAAACGGGGACGATTGAACCCTCCCTGGTGGAGCGATCACGTCACGCAGCACGGATTGCTGAAAGTCTGGTCCGTTGATTCGGTAGGCTCGTACGTCGACGGTTCGCTTGTGTCTAACGCCACGTTGGCCGATATCAGGGTGGCCCCCAAGCAGTCCGTCAATGTGCGCATCGGGGTGAAGCCCAATGCGGAAAATCCGGGGGGCTTCAACCTTTTCGGGCGCGGATTCGGGAATTATGAGCAGGATCTCGTGCTGAGACTGCATTTCACGGGACGCAAGACCAACGGGGCTATGGCGGAACAAATCGCCATCGCGGCCGCGTCATAACACTCGGATACACTGAGCCGGGCGGTGCTCCGGCCAGAAGGCCTTTGTCGAAGAGCGCAAGGGCTCGACAGGTACGATACCGCTCTCAAATTGGAGAAAGACAATGAGCAAAGTCTCAAAGAAGGCATTTACGCTGATTGAGCTGCTGGTCGTTATAGCAATCATCGCCATACTGGCAGCCATCCTGTTCCCCGTTTTCGCCAAGGCACGCGAACGGGCCAAGCAGACCACCTGCATTAATAACTTGAAACAGATCGGCATCGCGATGGTCTCGTATACTTCCGATAACGACGAGAAGTACCCCGCCTGGTCCCCCGGCGGCACGACGACGGGATTTCTCAGCGTTGAGGATTTCACCACGACGAAGGAAGACCGCGCTGTAGGCTGGCCGACGTTCAACACATCGCTTCCGCAATACGCGATGGCCCCCATCTCCCTCCAACTGGACCCGTACATCAAGACCCGCAACGTATGGGCGTGTCCGTCCGATTTCGGCCTCTACAAGACCAACGACTATTGGGGCAGCAGTCACCCCAAAATGTTCCCGCTCAAAAAATGGCATCTCCTCTCAAACAACGCTGAAGTAGGTTCCAGCTACGGTTACCGTGGCACCAACGTTGTCTCAAGCGGGTTTCTCACCAAGCCGGACCCCGGCTTCTTCGCGCTCGCAGGCTACACGACAAGCGCCGTGAAGTCGCCGTCGCGCCGCGCCATGTTCTGGGACCACCGCGGCTGGCATATGAGCTCCGGTGGCGACAACGGGGCCGATCCCAAGGCCAAGGTCGAGGTCCTTTTCATTGACTCCCATGTAGCGACCGTGCCGTATGTCGAGTTCGTTTCGGGCAAGGACCAGGCATGGGGCGCCCCCATCAACCTGCCTAACTAACACAGCAGCATCCTGCGGCGCGAATCAACTATAGAGGGCCGGAAGCGATTCAGGTACCGGCCCTCTGGATTTGGCACCTGACTTGCAGAGCCCAGAACATCCGGGCTGCCAGTTTATATCCGCGCTGGGTGTTGCCGTTGGCGGGCCCAACCGGCGCGGAGTCATACAACCAAATAGCGGAGGCCGGGGCACTGTGCGCCCCGGCGGATAAGAAGCGTCGCAACCCTGCGCGACGCTGATAACAGAACAACGTTCCGATCATTCTATTCCGCGCTGGCGCAGCGTATTTCCACCACGCGCGCTCAGGGCGGGGCACGCATGATCGAACGGTTCTCGGCAGTCCTCTACGGCAGCGGTTTGGCCGCCGCGTTGGCGCCGGAGCGGACAGCATTACGATCTCTCGGTAATCTCATAGCCAATAGGAGAAACCAGCTAATGCGCATTCGCATCACGACGGCGGTGCTGGCGGGACTCGGTCTCGCCTGTCTCGCGTCGGCAACCCGCGCCCAGAGCACGATCCCCGTGCTCCTCTCGAACATCTACCACTCGGAAGGCGTAGGACCAGGCGGCGGAAGGCCGTTCTGGCGGGCCAGCCTCACCAACGACCCCGACCCCGCTCCCTACCTCGGCCACGTGGAAGACATTCAGTCTGCCAGTTACTTTGAATACAAGGTGAGCTGCAACACTCCGGGCCTGTACAACGTCGAAGTTGTCTGTTTCGAGCCCAGCGACCCCCACATGGAACTGCAGTTCGAAACTCGTCCGTTCACTCTGAACGATGATCCGACCGTGACGCACTACGCTACCCAGAACAGCAAAGATTACGGCCAGTTCGGCACGTGGGGCAGTGCAGGCGTACCGCGGGTCTATTCGGACCTGAATCCGGTTGTGGCCGCAGACGGAACCACAGCGCTTACCGTCCCTCTGTGGGCCGGTGACAACATCGTCCGCGTCCGGAATATCGCCAACAGGCATCATGCTCCCGTTTCCGGCTATCCGATCGTCGGCTCCGACCTTGGCCGCCTCGACCTCCGCGAACTCACCGTATCGAACACCGGATGGAGCAACTTGCACGTTGCGGCGGTTACCTTGAACCGCGTGGGCGACTTGCCGGCGATGGGCACCATCACGGGCACGGTCACCGCCGACGTACCCGCCGGCCTTCCGGTCCGCAGCGCCCTGGTTTTGGCGAATCCTCCCGGGGCTTCCCCGCCGGAGATCGCGAGTTGGTGGAACTGGGGATACTACACCTATTCCAAAAAAGACGGCACTTACAGCCTCCAGGCGCCGGTGGGCTCCCGCGACATTAAGGCCGGAAGGCCCAGCGGCTATCTGCCAACCGGTTCGACGGTCAGCAATGTGACTGTTCCCGGCACAGGTACCGTTACAGCAAATATCACGCTCCCCTCCCTGTGGTTTAAGGACGGCAGCGGCGATTGGAACGCTTTCCCACAGGCCGAATACTTTGACGCGAAAAACGACAACATTTCGCTGGTCCCGTCGCCTGGCGAGAACGGCTTCCGAATGGCGTGGTCGTGGGCCGTCAAGAAAGTATACCTCATCGTTGACGTGCCGGTTTCCGGCAACTACGAGTTCACAGACTCCTTCACGTCCGGCGACGGCGCCGACCAGACGATGCGCCTCAGCAGCAACCTCGGACCGTATACCGATGTCGTTCAGGTATCGGCTACCCTTCCCCCCGCCGGGTGGGAGAATCCGGTAACGGCTACCGCGCCCAACTCCATCTACCTCGCGCAGGGGACGCAGACGCTGACCCTGGGCTTGCTCAACGGCAACTGCGACTTCGACGGCTTCCAGCTTCGGCAACTGCACACGCCCGTCACCCTCGGCGTCGTCCAGGGAACCATCACCGATAGCCTCACCGGCAAACCGGTGGTCGGCGCCACGGTTTCGTTCGCCGGCATAAGCGTGACGACGGATGAGAACGGCAACTACAAGGGCGTTGGTCCTCTGGGAACCGCGCAGACGTTCACCGTTTCATCCCCGCTGCAGGACGCAGGGTACGCAGGAACAGTGGACGTTGTTTCAACCGCGACCACCGTCAAGAACGCCTCGCTGCCGATTCGACCCAACATCGCCCTCAGCACCGCGAACGGATACGCCTTCAAGGCGATCCTCAACACGGGCGACGCAGCGGATTACAGCGCCGTGTCGGCCGATGAATCCGGGATGTCGCCGTACATCGTTCCTGGCAGTTGGGATTCGATTTCGGCGACCGACGACATTTACGGCTGGATTCGCGTGCACTTCACCCTGCCCGCCAACTTCCTCACGCTCATCCCCGGCCGAGCCGTGCGATTCCACGTCTCCGGCGGAGGCATCGACGACGTCGACAAGACATACCTCAACGGAACGGTGATCGGCTCCGCCGGCTCGTTCCCTAACCCGGCGCTGCCCATCCAGCCCGCCGGACATACCAACCGCGGGACCCAGACGTACGATGTAAGCTACCCCGGCCTGGACCAGAGTTGGGGAGAAGAACGGATCTACACCTTCCCGGCGAGCTTGCTCACTACGGGAGACAACGTTCTCGCGATCAAGTGCTTTGACCTGACCGCCGCCGGCGGCCTGATCGGTAACGCCGCCATTGAAATCGCCCCTCCCACCGGCGCCGTGAACGGCACCGTCAAGGTTGGCGGAAACCCGGTTGCGGGCGCTCGCGTGGCCGTCTCCAATGCTAACGGCATTTCCAGCGCTTGGGGCTGGACCGACGCGACCGGCGCATTCTCGCTGCCATACGCAGCGGCGGGACCGGGCGTACTCGGCGTAACCAAACTTGGCGTTAACGCCATCGTTCAGCCCGTTATGGTTCCGACCAACGGAGCCCTGACCTTCAACCTGACCCCCACGGCGGTCGCCGCACCGTACAGCGCACCGCTTTACGACAACTTCGACGATAACGCCGGCGCCCCCACGTGGCAGAACAAGTGGTGGCCGGTGGCCCTCGAAAACAACTCCGACCCGCTGAATACCCCAACCGTTGTCCAGCCGGGCTACGACATCAGCTCAGGAGGCACAGTCACTATCCCGAGCACCGTGACGGTCAAGCAGCTGGCCAGTGGCCATCGCAACTCCATCGTCTCCAAAGACCGCTTCAGCCGGTTCGCCTCCACTAACGAGGCTAAACTCGTCTCCGCCAAGGGACCGGTTACGGCATCCGATGACTGGGGCTGGAACACCATCCTCAACCTCCACGGCAACTCGGCAGTTGACCCCACCGTCCCAACGCCGAACATCTTCAACCCCGAAGTTGAGCTGGACATCGAAGGCTGGCGCAGCAACGGCACCACGAACATTGTTCAGTGGATCGTCTGGGACACCAACGGCAGACGCTCTAACGGCATCGTTCCCTTCACGCTGGCTCAGATGGCCGACATAACGACCGCGAACCCGATGGTCCTAGCCATCAACCGGACCGGCTCCGTGTACGACTTCTTCATCAATGGAACGCTCGTTCACTCGGAGCAGGATCCGATCTCCATGCCGGACCATCGCATCGCCCTCTACGGCTACCAGCTCGTTGCCGAGAACACGTGGGACTGGGTGTCCGGCGGCCCGATCGCCAGCACCACAACAGTAAAGGGTGACGTGAACTCGAACGCCATCCTCGACTATGAAGACGTTGTTAACGCCCTCCGCATCGCGGGCGGTCTCAGCACGTCCACACCTGCGCAGATCACCGCCGGCAACCAGGCGGGTGGAGACGCCATCATCAGCGTACTCGATGCCGTTCGCATCGATCAGGCGCTGGGTGGCAAGGCTCTGTAAGTACCGGTGGCCGCCCGAGCGGACGGCCACCCTTCTTGTTGAAACATGAACGCGATGGGGGCTCAAAAGCACTGCTCTTGAGCCCCCCGCTCGCGATGCGGAGCGAGCACTGACCGCCCTGGCGGTCGCCTCAGACGGGTGGGAAGCAGTGTGCGGGCCTGGAGTTCCGGCCGGACAGCCTCTGTGGAAGAGCGCGGGGGTAGACCGGCGCGGTACCGCTCTGAGATTGGAGAAAGACAGTGAACAAAGTCTCAAAGAAGGCATTTACGCTGATTGAGCTGTTAGTCGTTATCGCAATTATCGCCATATTGGCAGCGATCCTCTTCCCCGTTTTCGCCAAGGCGCGCGAACGGGCCAAACAATCGACCTGCATCAACAACATGAAGCAGATCGGCATCGCGATGCTCTCCTACACGTCGGATAACGACGAGAAGTACCCTGCCTGGACGCCTCCGGGCGCCACCGGCCTCATCAGCACCGAAGATTTCAAAGCCACGTATGAGAACCGTCTCTACATGGGCGGCACGGTTGATATCCAGGCCGCTTCCGGGGAGAAAGCCACAATTTCCACTCAGCTGGCGCCCTACATCAAATCCAAGGAAATCTGGGCCTGCCCTTCCGACTGGGGGATGTACCGACAGCAGGACGACTGGGGCGGCACCCCGAAGACGCCAAAGCCGTTCAAGGACTGGGTGCTGGTAGGCGACCGGAAAACCAAGGTGGGCGTGAGTTACGGCTACCGCGGCACAAATCTCGTTAACCAGGGAGCTCCCCTAATGCGGTTCAAGGACACCTCAGGGACGGCCCTCGCGGGGTGGTCCACTTCGGCCGTAAAGCAGCCGTCCGCCCGCGCCATGTTCTGGGATCACCGCGCTTGGCATATGGTAGGCGCGAACGACCCGTACACAACGATTCACTCGAGGGGCAAAGTCGAAATCCTGTTCATCGACACCCACGTGACCACCGTGCCTCAATCCGTTCTCGACAATTCAGCGAGCACGGAGAACTTCTGGTCGAACTTCACCAAGTAAGTAATCCGGATGCAGAACTCGCGCGGAGGGCCGTGCAATCTCCTCGAACCGGCCCTCCCATTTCAGCGTCCAACCTCAGGACCCTGCGCTAAGCGGGCAGCCGATAAAAAACCGCTCTTGACGGCGCGTTCAGCGAAGTCCAACCGCCCCGAAATCATACAATACTACGGCGAAATCCGGGGCACGAGGCACCCCGGCGCAAAGGCAGCATCGCATCCCTGCGCGACGCTATGACAAAGAACAACGTTCCGATCGTTCTGGGCTGAGCTTGGGCCACGCGTTTCCACCACGCGCCCAACGCCGGCCACGTACGAAAGTACGGTTCTCCATGGTCCACAACGGCAGCGGTTCGGCCGCCGCGTTGGCGCCGGAACGGACACCATTCAGTCACCGACAAGCCCTCAACAAGGAAAGGCAGAGTCATGAAATGTAGACATGTGGTTTGGCCGGCGGTTATCTCGGCATCTCTCTTGGGTTCACTGCTATTTGGATCCCTGCCGGCAAGCGCCAGCACTGTCGCCTACTGGCGATTCGAGGACGGTCCCGCGGATGCGCTGATGACCCACGTATCGGGGGTTGACGGCACCTGGTCCGCCGATGTTGCGGACAGCGCCGGCAACGGGAACGCCCTGTCGGTCTGGAGCACAGGCGGCGGGGGCGGCTATATATACAAGTCCGACGTCCCATCGGCCACGATCCCTCAGACGGGCACCGCCAATAACTTCAGTGTGAAGAACTCAGGTGGCGGCCCGGCGATGTGGTGCAACACCCTCAGGACCTGGGCCCCCGCAGCGTTCACGATTGAAGCCTCTTTCAAGCCCGAATCCGGCGGATATCGCACAATCGTAGGTCGTGACAGCAGGGGAGCTGGAACCCAGGGCGGCGCCGATGCAGCCGCGTCCGCGCTGTACTTCCAGATACGCCCGGATAACAGCGTCGCGATCATCTTCGAGGATGTGAGCGGCTATCAATACTCGGCGGGTTCGGCCGCGGGGCTCATTCAAGGATTCGACTACTCCACGGATCCCGATGGGCTTAACGGAAGATGGTACAGCATGGCCGGCGTCAGCGATGGCGCAACGCTTTCTCTGTATCTCAATGACCTTGCTGCGGGCACCGGCTACCAGTTGGTGGCACAGACGGATATGAGGCTGAAGGGCAGCCCCAACACAGCGTTCACTCCCGGAATCGGCAGTGCCGGCGACTGGACTGCGGGCGACTTCTCGGTCGGCCGCGGTTTGTATAACGGCGGCCACGGCGACCGCGCCTACGGTTTCATCGACGAAGTGCGCCTCTCCGACACTGCACTCACTTCAAACCAATTCCTGTCCTCGAGTGTCGGCGAACCGGTACTGCAGGGAATCGTTACGGACAGCCTCTCCGGCAATCCCGTGACCGGCGCTGCGGTAAAGGTGGGCACGAGATCCACGGCAACGGATAGCTCCGGCCACTACACGCTGACCAACTCGGCTGGCGTAGCGCTGCCGATGTCCGTCACCGATGCCTATGGCGAAACTTCCTATACCTCCACGGTGACCCTGTCGACGTCCGGTCCCGTGACCCGCAACGTATCGATTGCGATCCGGCCCCACATTTTCCTCTCTACGGGCAATGGCTACGCCTGGAAGGCGATCCTCAACACCGGCGACGCGGCGGACTACAGCGCCGTTTCGGCGGACGAAACCGGGATGGTTCCGTACACGGTTCCGGGAAGCTGGGATTCGATCTCGGCAATCAACGACATCTACGGCTGGATCCGCGTTCATTTCACCCTGCCGGCAAACTTCACGACGGCAATCCCGGGCCGCGCGGTGCGATTCCACATCTCCGGCGGCGGCATCGACGATGTCAACAAGACCTACCTCAATGGTACGCTGATCGGCTCTGCAGGCTCGTTCCCGAACCCGGGCCTCTCTGTTCAGCCTGCCGATCACTTGAATCCCCCCACCGGGCAGACCTACACGACGACCTGGCCCGGCTTGGATCCGTCCTACGGAGAGGAACTCCTCTATACCTTCCCGGCGAGCCTGCTCACCGCCGGCGACAACGTTGTGGCCATCAAGTGCTTCGACTGGACCGCCGGTGGCGGCGTGTTCGGTAACGTGACCCTGGAGGTTATTGGAGCGACCGGCGCCGTTACAGGCACGATTACGGCGGGCGGAAGCCCGGTCGCGAGTGCTCGTGTGGCGGTTTCCGACGCCGCGGGAAACTCGAACGCCTGGGGTTGGACCGACGCCAACGGCGCCTTCTCACTGCCGTTCGCGACAGCGGGATCCGGTGTGCTCGGCGTAACCAAGCTAGGCTTTGACTCCATCATTCGGCCGGTCATGGTTCCGACGAATGGCACCTTGCACCTCAATCTGACCACGACGACCATTGCCGCTCCGTACGGCGCGCCGCTGTATGATAACTTCGACGATAACGCCGGCGCCCCCACATGGCAGAACAAGTGGTGGCCGGTGGCCCTCGAGAATAACTCCGACCCGCTCAACACTCCCAGCGTTGCCCAGCCCGGCTACGACGTAAGCTCGGGCGGCCTCGTCACCATCCCGAGCACCGCGACGGTCTACCAGAATGCCAATGGCCACCGCAGCGCCATCGTGTCCAAAGACCGCTTCAGCCGGTTCGCCTCCGTGAACGAGGCCAAACTCGTCTCCGCCAAGGGCCCGGCCGCCGGGTCAACCGATGACTGGGGCTGGAACACCATCCTCCACCTCAACGGCAACCCCGTCGTCGATCCCACCGTCCCAACGCCGAATATCTTCAACCCCGAAGTTGAGTTGGACCTCGAAGGCTGGCTGAGCAACGGCACCGAAAACCGGGTTCAATGGATCGTCTGGGACTCCGCAGGCAGGCGTTCTTCCGGCGTGGTGCCTATGTCTCTCCTTCAGATGGCGGACGTAACGCCGGCCAACCCGATCATCCTCGACATCAACCGGACCGGCTCCGTGTACGACTTCTTCATCAACGGAACGCTCGTTCACTCGGAACTGGGCCGAACGCCCATGATGGACCATCGGATCGCTATGTACGGCTACCAGCTCGTTGCCCAGAACACGTGGGACTGGGTGGCCGGCGGCCCGATCGCCAGCGCCGCACCAATTAAGGGTGACGTGAACGCAAACGCCGTTCTCGACTTCTCCGACGTGGTTGACTCCCTCCGCATCGCGGGCGGCCTCAGCACGTCCATATCCGCCCAGATTACCGCCGGCAACCAGGCGGGTGGAGACGCCATCATCAGCGTGCTCGATGCCGTTCGCATCGATCAGGCGCTGGGTGGCAAGGCTCTGTAAATCACAGGGTGGCCGCCCAACCGGGCGGCCACCCCTTCCGTGGAATCACACAGACGCGAAGAGGGGCTGTCCATACGGGCAGCCCCTCTTCGCGTTTGTGAATGATCGGGGGATTCGGATCAGGACGGGGGCTGGTAGCCGAACCCAACGTCTATGTACTGGCCGCCGGCCGTCTGGTGGCAGTGCACCGCCAGGGTGTTCGTACCGGTGGTCACCGCCGCCGCCGCCGCCGCAGACACAGCGAACAGGCTGTAATTGGTGGTATAGCCCGCGGCCGAAACTGCCAGGACACCGTTGATGTAGACCTCAGCATCCTCATCGTGGTGCATCCGGAGAACCGGAGTGCCGGCCGGCACGCTCGTGATGTTGAAACCCCGCCGCAGCCATATGTCGCCCGGCGTGGCGGTCCACTGGGTACGTATGATTCCCCCCGGCGTGCCGTTGCTGCCGAACCCGCCCTGCCCGGTGGCCCATGCGGAGTCTCCGAATGTCGGGTTCATCCATGTGGTCGCCGGTTGAGTGATAGTGTACTTCCACGTCACACCGGCCGCCTCTGACGTGGGCGAAACGAATACCGGCGGCGGAGGGAAGATCCCCTTGTTGATCTTGGCGATCCGCGCGACATCCATCTTCGTGACGGCGCGGTCATACGTCATCAGCCCGTTAATCTCCGTCTCCACGTCGGTGGTCTGCGTGTATACCGCGGCGCTGAGGCCAGGGTTGTCTTTGAGGGCGTAGGCGTTTCGAAGCAGTTCCGTGTACGCCTGCATCAATTCCTCGGACGTGTTGTAACCGGCATAGGACCAGCTGTTCGTGTTCCAGAGATGATCCGTCACCTTGAGCCCGAGGCCTCCAAACTCCCCCAGTGAAGCGGCGCGCTTGGGCTCGGGGTTGGGAGAGCCGGGGCCGGGGTAAACATGCCAATCGACAAAATCGCCGACACCCGCGTCGGTCCAGCCGGTGGCATTATTGACGAGGCGGCTGGGATCGAGCGCTTTGACCCAGGGCGCCAGGCGCGTCGTGTCATACTGGCCCCATCCTTCGTTGAAGACAACCCACGTCACGATGCTCGGGTGGTTCCATTTTCCCTGGACCATCCGTTTCATCTCCCTTTCGAACTGGGTGCGACTGTCATGCGAAGCCACCGGAGGCGCGTTTCGCATGCTGGGCATGTCCTGCCAGACCAGCAGCCCTTTCTTGTCGCACCAGTAGTACCAGCGTTCCGGCTCCACCTTAATGTGCTTGCGCACCATATTGAATCCGAGGCTCTTCTCCATGTCCAGGTCGTACTGAAGCGCCGCATCCGTGGGAGCGGTGTAGAGGCCGTCGGGCCAGAACCCCTGGTCCAGCGGTCCCACCTGGAATACGAAAGCCCCGTTCAAAAGGGGGCGTGTGATGCCGCCTGGGTCCTTGCCGATTTCGACCTTCCGCATCCCGAAATAGGAGCCGATTTCGTCGATCTTGTCGGCGCCCTTATAGAGCCCGATGGTGAGGTTGTACAGATAGGGATTGTCCGGCGTCCAAAGCGTCGGATTCGGCACTGGAAGCATCAGGTCCACACCCGGCGCACCCGTGACCTCACCGACGACCGTCGCGCCATCCGCCGACGTTGCCCTTGCCTGGACGGTATACGTCCGATCCAGATTCAGTGCGGAAACGTTCAGGCGCAGTCTTCCCGTATCGATGTCCGGCGTCGCGTGGAACGTATCAATTCGGGCTTTCGGGACCGGTTCCAGCCACACGGTCTGCCAGATGCCGGTAGACGATGTATACCAGATCCCGTTCGGATTGGGGTCCTGTTTGCCGGTGACCTGCTCCCCAACGGGGGTCGTGTCATAGACGTAGACAATCACCTCTTGAGGGCCGGCGGGCTTCAACGCGCTGGTGATGTCATAAGTGAACGGATCGTAGCCGCCACGATGCGATCCAACCTGCCGCCCATTGACCGTCACCGTGGAAAGCCAGTCCACGGCGCCGAAATGCAGCAGCACGCGCTGCCCCGCCCATGCGGACGGGATATCGAATGTCCGACGGTACCACGACCGGTCATAGTGCTGCTTGATTCCGGAGAGCGCGGACTCCATGGGGTACGGAACCAGTATCTCTTTCGAGAGGGTCACGCCCACCGGAGGTGTTTCGCCCGAGGCCGCCGGCTGAAACTGCCAGAGTCCGTTCAGATTGAGCCAGTCGGGCCGGGTCATCTGCGGGCGAGGATATTCAGGAAGCGCGTTGGTTGGCGAAACGTCGGCCGCCCACCGGGTCATGATATTGCCTGGCACCGGGGTCCAGGCTGCGTGGGCGGTTGTGAGCGCCCCGGCAAGGGCGCAAAGCGCGGTAAGCAGGCCGCACGCGGTCCGCGGGCGTATGTCTCGGGTCATGGTCAGGCTGGCCTCTCTCTTTGAATCAGGTTGGCAAGGGTCCCGCGAAACGGACGTGCCGCCGCGCAGTCATCTCACACGCTCATTGTATGAAATGCCCGCAGCGCGCCGTCATTTAGCGCCGGCGTATTTCGATTTCCTCCGGTCCGGTTCCATGGCCCGTTCGCACGGCTCCTGTGCCGGCCTGCGCGTCCAGCTATAACCAAACGCCCCACCAGGTTCGTGACGGGCTAATGCGTCCACCATTGCGACAATTCGTGACGGGCTAATGCGTCCACCATTGCGACAAATGGTACTCTTTTACCGAGCTTACACGCTTGATTTATAATTCTGCTAGCTCGCTTTCATTAGTTAATTGGCACAAGTTTTGCCCACTGCATCTCAGGGTATTCTGGCGGTGTCTGCAGCCCGTAACGGGCCTGACATCTGCGGGGCCCCGCGAGACGCTCTAACCGGAAGGGGCAGATTGCTGTGATCGCGATCGATGAGTTCTGTGGCAAATCGGATCTGCAAGCGACGGCACTCTCGTCGATCGCATATCGTTCGCTCGATTCGTCAAAGCATCGAGCTCA
Organism: Armatimonadota bacterium; assembly: GCA_036504095.1. Lineage (NCBI taxonomy): Bacteria > Bacillati > Armatimonadota > Armatimonadota bacterium. The sequence continues at coordinate 163,713 of DASXVS010000026.1, forward strand.
CAGCGCGCATCTGTCTCGACAGGTCACCGAACAGGTGACAGAATTGGACACTCGCCAATCTCGGCGTGGCAACGCAGCATCCAGTCATCACGGACCGACGTGGTATCGACCGGTGTCGGATTTCATTATTCCGTCCGTACGGCCGGGTAACACGGGTCCGTTTCGTTTTATTCGGGCGCAGAGCGCCCCATGTTCAGTCTCCTGAGTTCGCCATTCGGAATGGTCGCGGCATCGAGTAACCGGACCGGACTGAATGGGCAGGCAGTGGGTGCAGTACGTTATCAAGCACCCGGAGGGATTTTATAGTGAATACTCGTTTGTTGCGGTGTCTCTTACCGGTGTTTATGCTTCTGGCCACATGCGGCCTTTCGCAAGCAGTAGTCAGCACCGGAATTGCGCCGACCGGAGATCCGGGTGGGTTCGAGATCGAGGGCGACCTCACCTCGAATACCACCGCCCTCACCACCGATTGGTTGGATGGTCCTGCAGGAGTGCAGGGCATTTTGAACAACGACGGCACAGTGAGGACTCTGCCGCCTCCTGGCGTCACTTACCGACGCCTCGATGCGTACAACACTCTCGACGATGTTTTCGCCGGAAGTAACCAGGTCAACGCCGACCCGAATACATATAAATGGCAGACGGGTTCGGCCAACAACAAGACCGACATGAACAACGTTTATGTTCATGTCTCCGTTCAAAACACGACGTCTACCCTGTACCCGGACACCCACGTTGGCGACCGGTGGATAACCGCATCGGCGGACCGACTGGTAACCAACGGAACCAGCTATGTCGACTTCGAACTGTGCCAGGCGGCGGTCACGAAGGTAACCGATCCGCTTTGTTCGGTGAAGGCGCCGTGCGGTTATTTCGTCACGAACCCGCTCAATACCTCTACGGGAGGGCGGACCCCCGGCGATGTGCTGATTACCGCCAACTACGGGCAGGGCGGGACTGTGGCAACCATGCTTGTCTCTGAATGGCAGCAGGTGGGCGGAGTCTGGCAATAGGTTGACGTAACCGCCGGCGTATTGCCCGGCACCGCTTTTGTAGCGACGTCGACGACTAACGGGTTGCCGGTGCCGTATGGAGCCTTCGGCCTGTTCACCTACCTGTCGAATCAGTTCGTCGAGATATCCGTCGATGTCACACAACTCGTCAAAGCAGTGGTAAACCCCTGCTCGGGCATCAACATCAAGACGGTTTTCGTCAAGACAAAGACATCGACCGCCAGTAACGCGGTCCTGGAAGATCTGGTCGATCCGATACCGGTGTCCTTCAGCGCCGGCTTCACGGTCTCGGCGATCGGGACAAACCCGAAGTGCAACGGCGGAACTGACGGCTCAATCACCGCGACAGCCACCGGCGGTTCGGGCACACTGTCGTACTCCATAAACGGCGGGGCGAACTACCTGTCCTCCAACGTGTTCAACGGTCTTGCGGCCGGCACCTATACCGTAACGGTGAAGGACTCCGGAGGCTGTGTCATCACCAGCGGTCCGGTGACGCTAGTGAACCCGCCGGCGCTCGTAGCCAGTTCCCTGGCGGGAACCATCTCGTGCAATGGCGGAACGACCACGGTCACCGTCGGCGCCACGGGCGGCACACCGCCGTACTTAGGGACCGGCAGCTTCACAGTGAGTTCCGGCCCCTACTCCTTCACGGTGACTGACGCCCATGGGTGCTCTTCCACAACAACCGGCACCGTCTCTCAGCCCCCGGCGCTTTCCGCCTCGATCACCGCGCAGACCAACGTGGCCTGCTTCGGTGACAAGACCGGCAGCGTCACGGTGGCGGGTGCGGGCGGTACGAGCCCCTATTCCTACTCCATCGACGGTACCAACTTCGGCGCCAGCGGCACCTTCAGCGGGCTTGCGGCTGGTTCCTACACCGTCACGGTCAAGGACGCCAACGGGTGCACGACGACCCAGGCGGTGACCATCACCCAACCGGCGGCGGCGCTTTCGGCCTCCATCACCGCGCAGACCAACGTGGCCTGCTTCGGTGACAAGACCGGCAGCGTCACGGTGGCGGGTACGGGCGGCACGAGCCCCTACTCCTACTCCATCGACGGTACCAACTTCGGCGCCAGCGGCACCTTCAGCGGGCTTGCGGCCGGTTCCTATACCATCACGGTCAAGGACGCCAACGGGTGCACGACGACCCAGGCGGTGACCATCACCCAGCCGGCGGCGGCGCTTTCGGCCTCCATCACCGCGCAGACCAACGTGGCCTGCTTCGGTGACAAGTCCGGCAGCGTCACGGTGGCGGGTGCGGGCGGCACGATCCCCTACTCCTACTCCATCGACGGTACCAACTTCGGCGCCAGCGGCACCTTCAGCGGGCTTGCGGCTGGTTCCTACACCGTCACGGTCAAAGACGCCAACGGGTGCACGACGACCCAGGCGGTGACCATCACCCAGCCGAACTCGGCGCTTTCCGCCAGCGCGAAATCAACCGACGTCGGTTGCGCTCCCGTCAGCGCGGGATCGGTCACAGTGACAGTCAGTGGCGGCACTGCTCCATACGCAGTGGTTGTTAACAGTGTCACCAAGAACATCACCACCTCGGGCGGCAGCGCGACCTTCGGCACTCTGCCGGCAGGTACTTATACTGCGACGGTGACTGACGCCAACGGCTGCAAGACGACGGCCACGGCCACGGTCAATCCGTCCAACTGCGTGCCTATGGCGATTGTCACCGACAGCTCGCTCTGCACCTACGACGTGGATCCGAGCACGCCGTGCAAGGACTTCCGCTTGCTCTTCACCCAGGATCCGAAGAATAAAGGGTGTTACAAGCTCACGGCCAGCAACCCTGGCCAGACCTACTTTAACGTGTTCGGCTCCGGCACACCCGGCGATACGCTCACGTTTGTCCTGACTATCCCGTATCCCTTCGTAACGCAGGGTGCGAATCCAATCCACGCCTATGACGGCGTAACGATCACCCCGACCAGCACCGGTGAGTGCCTCACCCCGGGGAACGGAATTCCGATCAAATCGGTAACGCCTTCGCCGATAATCACGCTCAACTCCTACAGCCCGAAGGCCATGGGCTCGTCGGTCACCCTGACCGCTCAGGTCGTCGTGCCGGCGTCCGGCTTCGTGTATCTCAACATCCACCTGGACTACGGCCTGAAGGGTATGGGCGGATACTCGCCTGATCTCAGCAGCAACGCGTTGCAGTGCGGGACTTCGACGGTTGTCCCGATCCCGAACGGCGATCACTACCTGTTCGGCTTGTCGGGCGACGTGACAGGATCGGACCAGATCTGCAACATCAACCAGTTCAGCGGGGGCACGAGTGTGGGCCTGACTCCCACAACCGGCGCCTACTGACGCGAATGTGATAACATCGGGCCCACTGGAAAGGGCCACTGACGAAACCCGCTCCGCCGCCGGAGACGAAATACCGGCGGCGGGGCCATGACCAGGAGGGGCGGCGTTTCAATGATGGGACGCCGCCCTTCCGCGGTTCTCCTATCTCGCAACCGAGCGGGCCCGGAAAGGCCCGTAACAGATTCACGCAGCGCTCCACTGCCCGCCTGAGTCTGCCAGGATACCGCTCCAGCCCGTTGGACACGCCTGGAGACCCGGGGATAGCATGGACTATGGCACGGTAATCGGCGATACCCCCGCGGCAAAGGGACCGGATGCGGCCGAACGAGGGGATTGACCCACAAGGGTGACCGGAACCGGGTTCCGGCAGAAAGGTGAAAGCAATGCGGGACGTATCGGCAAAAAACGACTCCTTGCGGACCGCGACCGCGCGCGCGGTGTTGACTGCGTCTCCGCGAACCATTGAGGCGATCCGTGAAGGGCGGGCGCCCAAGGGTGACCCGATTCCCGTCGCCAGGGTGGCAGCGATCCAGGCGGCCAAAAACACGCCCCAGCTCATACCTTACTGCCACTCCGTTCCCCTCGATTACGTGCGCGTGGAATTCGACATCGCGGCGGACTCGATCACCGTCACCACTGAGGTCAAGGCCGTCTATAAGACCGGCGTCGAGATGGAGGCGCTGACGGCGGCGGCCGCCGCCGTCCTGAACCTCTATGACATGCTCAAGTTCATCGACGATGAGATGGAGATCCGGTCGGTGACGCTGCTGGAAAAGACCGGCGGCAAATCGAACGTGGCCGCCGTCGATCCATTCCGTGCTGCCGTCATTGTCATTTCCGACAGCGCCGCGGCTGGTACACGGGCCGATCGGTCGGGCATCATCCTGCGCGAAGGTCTCATCGAGAATGGCGGAGAGGTTGGCGATGTGGTGATCGTACCGGACGATATCGAGCCGATCCGCCGCGCCGTCCTGGATGCCTGCGACGCTGGGGTGGACTTCGTGTTCACCACTGGTGGAACAGGGCTGGGGCCGCGCGACGTGACGCCGGAGGCGGTCGCAACGCTGATCGAACGCCCCTCCCCAGGCATCGAGGACCAGCTTCGAGCCTACGGCGGGCGCCGCACACCGTATGCGATGATGAGCCGACTATGCGCCGGCACACGGGGCGCTACTCTCATCGTCTCCCTTCCGGGAGCGCCGGCGGCGGTCCGCGATGCGTTGAGCGCTCTGTTCCCGTACATCGGGCATGCGCCTCATGTGATCCGCGGAGGCGGGCATGGCGACTGAACGCCCACCTTTGACCGATTACGCGCAGGCGCTGGAAACAGTCCTTGAGTACGCCGCTCCGCTTGGAACGGAGGATTGCGCGCTCGGCGATCTGCTCGGCAGGGTACTCGCGGAGCCTGTTTGCGCTGAACTCGCGATGCCCTTCTTCGACAGCTCTTCGGTGGACGGTTACGCCGTAACCGAGGAGGACGTGGATGCGGGACCAAAAGGCGAATGCCTCCGCCTGGAACTGGCCGGGACGATCCGCGCAGGCGACGATCCGACCGGGATCGTGCTCCAACCCGGGAGAACACTTCAGATACTCACGGGGGCGGCGCTGCCGCAGGGAGCCGCCGCCGTCGTCATGCAGGAGGACGTTCACGTAGAAGGCGGTTCGGTGGTCATCGACGCACCGGTGACAGGCGGGCAGTACATACGCAGACGGGGCGAGGAATTCGACGCCGGAAGTGAGGTGGCGCCGGCGGGGATCGTGGTGACTCCGGGTGTGGTCGCCGCCATCGCGGCGATCGGCAAGGCGAATGCGACGGTCTTCCGCCGGCCGCGAGTGGGGCTTCTCGTGACCGGTGATGAACTCGTCGCCCCAGGTAATCCCCTCAGGCCCGGCCAGATATACGAGTCGAACTCCCACGGCCTTACAGCCTCGCTTCTCGCCATGCGTTTCGAAGCGCCTGTGGTAGAACGGGTCCCCGACGACGCCCCGCAGACCCGCGCGGCCCTCGCGAATCTGCTCCGCGACTGCGACGTAGTCCTCACATCCGGCGGTGTATCGGTCGGCGAATACGACCATGTGAAGCCGGCGCTCGCCGACCTCGGGGTCGAGACAATTCTCTGGGGAGTGGCCATGAAACCGGGAAAGCCGTTCTACTTCGGGTGGAAGGATGGCTGCGCGGTTCTCGGCCTGCCCGGCAACCCGGTCGCTGCCATGGTCACGTTCCATACGCTGGTGAGGCCGTACCTGTTGCGGAGCATCGGACTCTCCGGCAGGCTCGCGCTCTCGCGGGCGGGGCTCGCCTCGGCCTTAACGAAGGAACCCGGCCGCCTGGAGTTCGTGCCGTGCCGGCTGACCGGTGGGATTGCCGACCCGGTGCTGAAGCGGGGATCGCATATGCCCGGCACCCTTGTTGCGGCAAATGCCCTGGCGATCTGCCCCCGCGGTATCGCCTCCCTCGCGGCCGGCGACGAGGTCGAGGTGATGATGCTCGAAGGGAGCGTGACATGACCATTCAGGTCGGCTACTATGCGTCGTTCAGGGAGCAGAGCGGCCTCTCACGCGAATCCATCGAAACCCGTGTGGCTACCGCCTCGGAGCTGTTCGATGAGCTGCGCATCCGCCACGGGTTCACGCTTCCGATGGAAGCGGTCCGCGTAGCGATCAACCGTGAGTTCAGACAGATGGACGCCCGCCTCGCGGACGGAGACGAGGTCGTTTTCATCCCGCCGGTGGCTGGAGGCTGAGCCATGTTCCGTATCGTTCAGGCGAAAATAGAACCGTCGGAGATGCGACTCGCAGCCGCGGGAGGATTCGTCACGTTTGAGGGACGCGTCCGCGACCACAACGACGGTCGAACCGTTACCGGTCTCGAGTACGAGGCGTTCGTCGAAATGGCGGAGTCCCAGGGAAAAGCGCTTCTCGCCGAGGCTCGGGCCGCGTTTGACATCCTGGATGCTCGGGCGGCCCATAGAATCGGACGCTTGGAGATCGGCGACGTGGCGGTCTGGATCGGCGTGAGCGCGGTTCACCGCGCCGATGCCTTCCGCGCTTGCGAGTGGATAATCGACGAGATAAAGGAGCGCTTGCCGATCTGGAAGAAGGAATATTACTCCGGCGGCGACAGCGGCTGGGTCGGCGCACCGGAGGCGCTTCCGTCGGCTGAAACCATCCCCGACCCTCGGGGCTGAAGTGAGTCACCTGTGCCGTTGGTCACCGGACCACCTTCGTCTCTATACTTGATCTCATTATGACGGACCTTTTTGGTCGGACTATTGACTACCTCCGCGTAAGCGTGACAGACCGGTGCAACTTCCGGTGCGTCTACTGCATGCCCGCGGAAGGGATGCGCTTCCAGCCGATGGATGATGGCCTGACGCTCGATGAGCTTGGCCGCCTGGCTGATGCAGCCGTTCGTCTGGGCGTCCGCCGCGTCCGACTGACCGGCGGCGAACCGTTGGTACGTCGGGACATCGTGGGCATCGCCAGGAGGTTCAAGGACGCCGGCATCGCGGAGATATCGTTGACGACCAACGGTCAGCTTTTGGCGCCGATGGTCTGCGACCTGAAAGCCGCCGGTCTCAACCGCGTCAACATCAGCGTTGACAGCCTCAAGCCCGAGGTGTTCCATCGAGTGAGCCGCGGAGGCGATTTGGACACGGTGTGGCAGGGCGTTGAAGCGGCTCTGGAAGCAGACCTCCAACCGGTAAAGATCAATTGCGTGGCGATGCGGGGGGAGAACGACGCAGAGGCCGCGGATTTCGCGGCGCTCACAATCGACCGCCCGATACACGTCCGGTTCATCGAATTGATGCCGATCGGCGGGACCAACGTCAAAATCGCCGAGGAGAGAGTCATCTGGCGCAGCTACGTCGGCAAGACGGAGTCTCTCGCACCGGCGACAGACGTAGTCACCGGAACAGCCGCGCTCTACATCCCTCTCTCGGATATCCGCGCGCGGGTTGAGGAACTCGGCCCGCTCGAACCGGCGACCGTCAGCACGGCCGGGCCCGCGCGCAACTTCCGCCTCCCGGGGGCGAAAGGGACCATCGGATTCATCAGCCAGGTCTCCAACACGGCGTGCGCCGCCTGTAACCGCATGCGCATCACTCCGGACGGAATGCTGCGGCCCTGCCTGATGGCGCAGGGTGAGGTCGACCTCCGGACGCCGCTACGGAACGGTGCGACCGACGAGCAATTGGAAGCTTGTTTCCTTCGGGCGCTTGCCCGAAAGCCGTTCGAGCACGATCTTGCCGGCGGGCATTTCGCCAGCGACCGGACGATGAGCCAGATCGGCGGGTAAGAGCCGACCTGCCCCCTCATCCCCCAATTCCGGGGCGGGTGTCCGGCGAGCCGCCGGACCCACCGTGATCGGCATTCATCGTTCATCGCTCCTCACTCCGCGTTTCAACCGTGCGGGCCTTCCCATCGCCCGAGGAATGCCTTCGCGGTCACCAGCGTTGCGACCGCCAGCGCCAGCGAGAGGACCGACACGGCAACCGCGGTGTCGAGGTCGCTTTCCATCGCGGTCATCACCGCGAGCGTCAGGGTTTGGGTGCGGCCGGGGAAATTGCCGGCAAACATCATCGTGGCGCCGAACTCGGAGAGCGCACGCGCCCATGCGAGAACCAGGCCGCCGGTAAGCGACGGGCCGGCCAGAGGGACCGTCACAACCCAGAACGTTCGCCACCGCCCCGCCCCCAGCGTGTAGGCAGCGCGTTCCAGTTCGCGATCCACCCCTTCGAACCCAGCCCGTGCCGCCCGAATGAAGAACGGGCTCGCGATGAACACCTGCGCCATGATCACGGCCACCGTAGTAAAGCCGATCTCAATGCCAACTGCTTCCAGGTGCCGCCCGATCAATCCGCGCCGGCCGAACGCGAGGAGCAGGGCGACACCGGCGACTACCGGCGGGACCACTACCGGAAGGTCCACCAGCGTGTCCAGGATGCCCTTTCCGGGAAAACGCTTGCGAGCGAGCAGATACGCCATCGGGGTCCCCAGTATCACACAGAGCGCGGTGGAGATCAACGTCGTGCGCATCGTCAGCCACAGTGCTCGGACCGCCATCTCGGAATGCAGGTGCGAGAGCCCGCTGTTTGTGAAAAAGGACAGCAGGAGCGCCGCGATGGGCACTGCCAGAAAGGCAATGATTCCCATCGAGGCGAGGCCCAGCACCCAGCCTTCGCCGTGGTCCCAATGTCGAGTTGACTTAGCGCGATTGCCCATGGGGATTGGGGAGCCGGAACCCGTGGCGCAGAAGGATACGTCTCCCCTCGGGCCCGCGAAGGAGCCGGATGAATTCGGTGGCAAGCGCCTTGTGCCGGCTTTCCGCGACGACCGCAACCGGGTATGTGGCGATGACGTTGAACCGCGCCGGGATAACAATCGACTTCACGCGCGGCCGGACGGTCGCGGCGTCAGTCACGTAAACGAACGCGGCATCAGCTTCACCCAACGTCACTTTGGAAAGGACAGAGCGCACGTTGAGTTCGCGGCTCACAACGTTTGCCATCACACGGCTCCGGAAATCGCGTCCGAACCGGCCCGAATCGTCCATCGACCGCAAGACTTGATCGGCATAGCGCCCCGCCGGCACATTCTCTCCGGCCAGGACAAGCCGGACGCCCGGTCGCGCAAGGTCGGAAAGGCTTTTCACCTTTGCCTCGGACGCCGGGGTGACGACAGTCAGCGAGTTCTGGGCGAAAAGCACAGCCCCCCTAACCATGTGCTTGCTCCGGAGGGCCTGCATGTGGTCGAGATCGGCGCTGGCAAATACGTCCGCGGGTGCGCCCTGCTCTATCTGAGTGCGAAGCACCTGGCTCCCCGCGAAGTTGAACGCCACGGTGTTGCCGGGGTGTGCTCTGGAGAAGCGCCTCCCCAGTTCCGTGAAAGGCTCGGTCAGGGAGGACGCGGCAAAGACCCTGAGGCTTTCCGAACATGCCGGAAGGCTGCAGGTGGCCGCAAGCGCGGCGGCGATCATGAAACGTCTGGCGTTGGTCATCAGGGCGTCACCGCAGCAATGGGCCATCCAGGCTCTCCATTGCTGCACAGAGACATTATGCGGTGAATACGCAGAGGCGGGCGAATGCGATCGCCCATCGGCGTTCGGCCGCTGCGGAAGCTGCATATGCTTCGCCTCTCGGAGCGGAACTCTGGAAGCACAAACCGGTTGCTGATATCAAAGGCTCCTATTGGCCATGGAGCAGAGCGACGCGTGACGAAAGCTGCTCCGCCACCGGCGTGCCGCCAGATCGTGAGGATGGTATGGAAGATCGGTCAGAACCGCCCAGCAGCGAGATAACGCCGGAAAACACGTATCTCAACCGCCGCGCCTTCCTGAAGGCCGGGGTGCTAGCCGCGTCTGTGCTGGCCACCGGAACCCTCTATCGCCGGTTGAATACACCGTCCAGTGCCCCCGTCAACGCTAAAGAGATCAACGTGGTCGCACCCATTGGGCCGCCCGAATCGGGCTTTCACGTGGACGAACCCAGGACCTCGTTCCAGGACATCACGCATTACAACAACTTCTACGAGTTCTCCACGAACAAGGATGCTGTCGCCGACGCTGCGGCGGACTTCATGACCTCCAGCTGGAAAGTAGAAGTCGGCGGGTTAGTGAACAAGCCCAAGGTGTTCGACCTTGACGACATTCTCAAGATCGCGCAGGCCGAGGAACGAGTCTACCGCATGCGATGCGTGGAAGGTTGGTCGATGGTGATCCCATGGGCCGGTTACTCGCTGTCGAAGCTCCTGAAGCGGGTTGACCCTTTGGGAAGCGCGAAATACGTGGCCATGCAGACTCTGCTCGATCCGCGGAGGATGCCGGGCCAGAATACGAGCGTCCTCCAGTGGCCGTACGTGGAGGGCCTACGCATGGACGAAGCTATGCACCCGCTCGCCATCCTGGCATCGGGCATCTACGGCCACGCCCTACCCCCCCAGGACGGCGCCCCGCTGCGCCTGGTCGTGCCGTGGAAATACGGCTTCAAGGGCATCAAGTCCATCGTGAAGATAATGCTCGTTGAGACCCAACCCGCAACCACGTGGAACATCGCTGCTCCGTCGGAATACGGGTTCTACGCAAACGTCAATCCGAACGTCGATCACCCCCGGTGGAGCCAGGCGACAGAACAGCGCATCGGCGAAAGCGGTCGCCGCAGGACGCTCATGTTCAATGGCTACGAACGGCAGGTAGGCAGCCTGTACACGGGTATGGACCTGCGGAAGAACTTCTGACCGGCGTGCCGATTGAACGAGGAACTGTGCCGCTTTGAAAGACGTGCGTTTCGCCAGATTCGTGTTGTTCGTCAACTGCCTGGTTCCGGGGGCGCTCCTGTCGTGGGACGCGTATCACCACAGGGCAGGGGCGAACCCGGTCAACTACGCCCTACGAACGACGGGGTTTCTCACGCTCACCTTCGTCGCCTTGACGCTGCTGGTGACGCCGGCCCGAAAGCTCACGCGCCTGAGTTGGCTCTATCACTTTCGACGCCCACTCGGGCTCTTCGCCTTCTCCTATGCCGTCACGCACTTCACGGTATTCTTCGCCTTTGACCGGGCGATGAGTCTGCGGAGCACCATTTCCGAAATGGTCAAGCGCCCGTACCTGATAGTCGGATCGGCAGGATTGCTGGCAATGGTTCCTCTGGCCGCAACATCCACCAACGCGATGATCAAGCGTTTGGGACCGAAGCGCTGGCAGGCGCTGCATCGGCTGGTCTACTTCACTGCGATCGCGGGCGTCGTGCATTTCTACATGCTCGTCAAATCCGACCATCGTCTGCCGGTCGCGTTCGGGGTCGTGATGGCAGCGCTGTTGGGTTACCGCCTGGTGTCCCTCATTCAGGGGCGAACACGCCGGCGTGAGCGCGCACAGTTGCATCCGAGCCGAACATGACACCCTCGTGGTCATCGGGCTGAAGCGAACGGGCCCAGCAGCAAGACCAACGGGGGCCGCGCTGGTCCGGTGATTTGCCTCGGCAAGCCGGGCCTGCTATATGGTACGGTTGGAACGGTTCGCCCCGCCCCGTTTCAACTCGAAGATGCGTCCGCCGCGCAACGGCATTACACTCCTGATGCCGGACCGGCGGGCACTGGCGCTCTTGCGGGGAAGACGGGAGCGAGCAATGGAAGAGGATATCCGATTCACGCTCAACGGTAAGGCTGTCACACTTACGGCCGACCCCGACCGCATGCTTCTGTGGGTTCTCCGCACCGATCTCGGACTCACCGGCACCAAATATGGATGCGGCGAGGGCATATGCGGAGGCTGCACCGTCCTGGTCGATGACAAACCCCTCCGGTCCTGCGTGACCCCCCTTTCGCAAGTGAAGGGCAAGACTGTAACCACTATTGAGGGCCTGGCACAGAACGGAAAACTGCATCCCCTGCAGCAGGCGTTTATGGACCACGACGGGTTGCAGTGCGGGTACTGCACCCCCGGGATGATCCTCACCGCGTACGGCCTCCTCAAAGGGAATCCCAAGCCCTCCTATTCCGACATCGTTACGGGAATGGACCAAAACCTGTGCCGCTGCGGCGCCCACAAGCGCATCATCGAAGCTATCCAGGCCGCCGCGAAGGAAATGCCGGGAGGAGCCTGAAATGGGAAGCGATCTGTATGAGGAGAGGTACTTCGCTGACGCCGGACTCTCTATGCCGTTCACCCGGCGGGAGTTTCTCAAGGCGCTTGGCGGTGGTGTGTTTATCCTGTTCGTGGGCGGCGATTTCCTGGCGGGAGACGCCTTCGCGCAGCGCCCGGGCGGGCGCCCTGCGATGCCGTCCGATTTCAATGCATTCCTCCGCATCGGCGAGGACGGCAGGGTGACGTGTTTCACCGGCAAAATCGAGATGGGGCAGGGCATCATCACGTCGTTTACCCAGATGCTGGCTGACGAGCTGGATGTGTCGCCGGGTTCCATCGATATGGTCATGGGCGATACTGACCTGACTCCCTGGGATGGCGGCACCCACGGCTCGATGTCCACACGCTTCTTCGGGCCGCCCCTGAGAGCCGCGGGAGCGGAAGCCAGGGCCGTTCTGCTCCAACTGGCCTCGGAACGTCTGAGCATACCGGTAGAGCAGTTGGACGTCGAAAACGGCATCGTCTTCGATCGAACCAGGAAAGAATCAAAGGTATCGTACGCCGAACTGGCCAAAGGGAAACAAATCGTCAGGCACATGACGCCGGCCCCGGCCGTGAAGAAACCAGAGTCCTTCAAGGAGATCGGTAAACCAAAGACGAGGCGGGATGCCCTCGAGAAGGTCACCGGCAAGGCGAAATATGCCGGGGATATCCGGCCGGAAGGGATGCTGTACGCGAAGATCCTCCGGGCGCCCGCACACAACGCGACGCTCAAGTCGGTCGACGTGTCCGGTGTAAGCGAGATCAAGGGCGCTCGAGTCGTAAGGGACGGCGATTTTATAGCCGTGCTCCACGAGCATCCCGACGCCGCTGAACAGGCGCTCTCAAAGATCAAGGTGGAGTTCACGACTCCCCCACTTGACGTGGATGACGTGACCATCTTCGATCACCTGCTGAAAGTCGCCGGTACGGGCGACCAGTTATCCAGCGCAGGCGACCTGAAGAAGGGCGAGGCAAACGCGAAAACGGTGATCGAGAGCACTTTCCTGAACAGCTACGTCGCCCATGCGCCGATGGAGCCGCACACTGCGGTTGCCCAGGTGGATGGCAAGAAGACGACAGTCTGGGCATCCACCCAGGCGCCCTTCCCCGCCAGGGACGAGGTCGCGCGGGCGCTTGGCTGCCCGCCGAACGACGTCCGCATCATCACTCCGTTCGTCGGCGGCGGCTTCGGCGGCAAAGGCCGAAACCTGCAGGTCGTCGAGGCGGCCCGCCTGGCGAAACTGGCCGGGAAGCCGGTCCAGGTCGCGTGGACTCGATCGGAGGAATTCTATGATGACAGCTTCCGCCCGGCAGCCATCGTCAAGATTCGATCGGGCGTGACCGAAACCGGTGGCATCGCCTTCTGGGATTATCACGTATACTACGCCGGTTCGCGAGGCGCGGAGCACTTCTACAACATCCCCGACTACTCCACCGTCTCGGTCGGCTCGGGCTTCGGAACCTCCGCGGGTACCCACCCCTTCGCCACGGGAGCCTGGCGTGCGCCGGGCAACAACACGAATACGTTCGCGAGGGAGTGCCAGACCGACATCTTGGCGGAGAAGGCCGGCATCGACCCCGTGGAGTTCCGGATGCGGAACCTGAAGGATGAGAAGCTGAAGGGCGTCCTCACCGCCGCCGCGAAGCAGTTCGGGTGGACGGCGGGGAAGCCTCCTGCTGGAAAGGGCTACGGCGTAGCGCTGGGGACCGATTCGGGGACCGTCGTCGCGTCGATGGCGGAGGTTTCGGTAGACACGAAGACCGGCGACGTGAAGGTCAACCGGGTGGTCTGCGCGCAGGACATGGGCCTGGTGATCAACCCCGAGGGGGCGCGGATTCAAATGGAGGGCTGCATCACAATGGGGCTCGGGTACGCGCTGACGGAGGAGGTCCGCTTCAAGGGCGGTGACGTACTGGACCGGAATTTCGACACCTATCAGATTCCCCGGTTCTCATGGCTCCCGAAGATCGAGACGCTGTTTGTCGAGGACAAGAACGCACCCGCTCAGGGAGGCGGCGAGCCGGCGATCATCACGATGGGGGCCGTCGTCGCCAACGCCATCTTCTCCGCGACCGGCGTGCGGCTGTATCAGCTGCCGATGACGCCGCAGCGGATTCTGGATGCCCTCAAGAAGCGTACCGCGAAAGGGACAGCGTAATGGAGCAGAGAAGCCCTGATGTTGAATCGCCCGGCGCCGGATCCGTAGGACAAACCGGCCGCGTGGCCGTTCGGTCGGCCGCGGTGCGCTCCGCGGCCGTGGGCTCCGCGGCCGTGGGCTCCGCGGCGACGGGCTCTGCCGCTGTTGGCGCAATCGCCATCGGCGCGCTGGCAATCGGGGCCATGTCGCTGGGCGCGCTGGCCATCGGCGCCCTCGCTGTGGGACGGCTGGCCTTGCGCCGCGGTGTCATCAGGGAGCTGACCATTGGAGACCTGCGGGTTCGGCGACTGCGTGTGGAGGAACTCGAAGTGACCCGCCAGGTTTCGCCACAATGATCCGCCTGGGCGCCATATGAACGCATCTTCCGGGTTCACTGAACCAACCAGGCTCTGGAATGACAACTGACACGGGCGGCGACTGCGGAGCCGTTGTGCTCGCCGCCGGGGCTGCCCGGCGATTTGGGCGCCCGAAACTGCTGATGCCGTTCGGCGAATCGACGGTCGTGGGCTCGGTCGTCCGTGCCCTGGCCTCGGCCGGCGTCGCTCCGATCGTCGTCGTCGCCGGTGCGGAGATCGAGGGGATACGACTGGCGCTCGCCGGCGAACCGGTCAAGGTCGTCTGCAATGCCAGCCCGGACGACGGGATGCTGTCCTCCATTCGCGCCGGCTTGGAGGCGCTGCCGGCGGTGCTTGGGCGTTTCCTCGTCGTACTCGGCGACCAGCCGCGGATTCGCGGGGAGGATATATCGCGCCTCATACGGGAACACGCCGCGAGCGGGAGCCCGGTCACGATTCCCGTGGTCGGCGGTAAACGCGGCCATCCGGTCGTTTTTATCGGCGCGTATCGCCGGCGTATCCTGGATCTGGCGGACGGGCTGACTCTCCGCGACCTGATGGAAGCCCACCGGGATGACATCATCGAGGTACCCTGTGATTTCGACGCCTATGTTCGCGATATAGATACACGGGAGGATTATGAGCACGAGTTACGACAGTGGCACGCCGAGCGGTGATCGAGGGGTCTTCGGCGAAATCATGGCCCTTCAATTGGCCGGACAGCGCGCGGCCCTTGCAGCGCCGGTCCGGCTCGCCGGGTCTTTGCCGTGCGCGGGGCAATCCAGGGTTCTGGTCAGGGAAGACAGCACCATCAAGGGAACGATCGGCGGCGGCCTGCTCGAGGCGGCAGTACGGCGTCAGGCGGCGAAGGTCATTCAGGCGGGCGAGCCCTGCCTCCTGGAGTTCGAACTGACGCAGGACGAGGCTGCCGAGGCGGGGATGATCTGTGGCGGCGCATGCACGGTCCTCATTGAGCCGATCCAGCCCGGACGCGACGAAGACGTGAATTCGGCCGCTGCCGCCGCGGAGGCCGATGGAACCGGCATCACGATGATCACCGTCCTTCCCGAAAGCGGTGCCTATTGCAGACTAGCCCTGCTGCCGGACGGTGAACTGGTGGGATCGACGGGCCATCCCGAGATGGACGCGGCGCTGCGGCAGGAGGCGGAACGGCACGGGCTCGGTGAGGAGCCCCGACTCCTCACCGAGCCGTTACGGGCATGCATTCAACGGGTCTCCCGCCGTCCGGACCTGTACATTTTCGGGGCCGGCCACGTCGCGGTACCGGTCGCGCACATCGCGGCGCTCGCCGGTTTCCGCATTACGGTCGTGGACGATCGCGCCGAGTTCGCCGATCCACAACGTTTCCCGCGAGCCGACGGCGTGATGAGCCTGTCGGTGGATGAAGCGTTCAGCGGGCTGCCTATCGATTCCGCCGCCTTCGTGATCGCCATCACGCGAGGGCATTTCCTGGACGAGGACGTCGTCGCCCACGCCCTGCAGACCCCCGCCCGGTACATCGGGATGATCGGAAGCCGGCGAAAAGTGGCGACGGTCTTCGACCGGCTCCGCGAACGGGGATTTGACGAGGCGGATATCGCGCGGATCCACGCCCCGATTGGAATCGACATCGGCGCCGAAACCGTTGATGAGATCGCGATCAGCATCGTTGCCGAGATCGTATCCGTGCGCCGCGGCCTGGACATTCGGCGCAGCGCCTGAAAGGGGCAGATCGCCCGCCGGGACGTGCAGAGCCCTTAGCGGCGCCCGACCACTCGACGTCCCCTGTCGGTTGGCTCAGGGGTTCGTTTCGAGGCCGCTCAGCTTGCGGGCGATTGCAATGGCGTCCGAGAGGTCGATGGTCGCCGCGCCGGCACCTGTGGCGGCATTCAGGCGGGCGAGGTCGGCGCTGGTCGCTTTGTACGCGCCGCCGGCGATGGCCAGCGCCCGTGAAAGCTCCACCGTGCTGAACGCCGGGGACAACAGATTCAAAGACCACTGCTGGCCAAAGCCATCCCAGTAATCCCAACTCTCTACGAGGGCGCCGCTGGCGGTGGAAATGCCCTCAACATCCATGGCCTTGTTGAGGTTGTTTTTCGGCGCGATCTTGTACCAGCCGTCCCCCATCGGGATCAGGTACCAGCGCTGCGCCGGGCCGCCGCTGTTGTCCTGCAACCGAAGTTTGGTGCCGTTGTCGGTTATTCCTGAGGGCAATTCGACGCAGCGATTGCCGGCGAGTGCGGTGCGGATGCGGTAAGTCCCGTCGGTCTGCAGGTCGAGAAAGAACCTCTGTTCATCGGCTCCAGAATAGCTGCGGGTCGCGATATCGATCTGGGCGCCGTTGTTGGGGTCGGCGTTCTTCACATCCAGCGCCGTGCCCGGAGCATGGCGAGGAGACAGGCGATAAACGCCGTTGGGCACGTCTGTGCTGTAGACCGTCTGCTGAAAAGTATGAATACCCATATCGCGGCGAAGGGCCGCGACCATCAGGACGTTGCGGCGACGGTTTTCCGGGCTATCCTCGTTGTCGTAGTTCAGACCATAAGGCCAGAAGTGCATTGAATCGCCATTCAGGACTCTGGGGCCACCCTCCAACGCGGAAAGCTGGGCATTGGCGTATTGGCCCGTCCACGCCCCGCCAATCATCAGTTCACCCCAACGGCCGATGGTGCCGGCGCCCATGCAGTGGCTCAACTCATGAATCGCCACCCGCGAATTGTAGGAGCCGCCGAAGCGGATGTTCCCATCGTAGCTTGCGTCGGCGGTCGGCGTGCCGGGGCTGTTATTGGCGATTACCTGCTTGTCGAAGAGGCCGAGAGAGTTGTACAGCGTCACAGCAGTGTCCATCGAATCGATGATGGCCTGACGCCGGTTGGGATCGATGCCGTCATACCCCCACCCCAGGTTCCAGGTGAGGCGATTGCGGTTGACTTTTCGGATGATGACCGCCTGGGCGACCGCGTTCAGCCCCGCGAAACTTGGCCCGCTGGGCATCGCGTCGAAGGTTGCGCGGACAGCGGCGCCAAAGTAGACGGAGCGCCCCAGCATTTCGCGAAGACGCTGTTCCTCCTCGCCATTAAGCAGGCTGTTGCCGGACGACGCCAGTATCTGCTGGATGCGGGCCGACCGGTCTGACTGATCCAGCATGCGCGCTGTGTCGTGAATCAGAACGCCATCGAGGTAGCATCGGATATCGCTGCCTGAGAGCTGGACGCGAATGTCATACCAGCGCCCTGTCTCGATTGTGCCCGCGACCCAGGGGGCTGAAACACCGGCCATTTCGAGCCCGTGATACGCATTCCCCCACCCGCCGATGTTCCACCAGGATTTGACGGCGCCTCCCGGCGAACCGAAAACAACCACGAAGCCCTCGCTGCCGCTGATCTTGCGCGCCTTGAGTGTGAGGGTGTAGTTGGTCCACGCTGTGCTTCCCACGGTTGCCAGAGCGGGCGTGCTACTCCCGGTCTGGCGCAGGGAACCGTCCTGGATCTGCCATGTTCCGCCGGAAGTCGTCCAGCCGGGCATCCCCGATGAGAAATCGCTCTGGTACAGAGTCTGCGTTCCACTGACAACTTTGACGTTGGCGAACTCCGCCTGAGTATTCCACGTGCCCACGCCAATGAGCCCCGTTATCGGGCCGGCGATCGCCGCGTTCCCGATGAGCACGCTCGCCGCCATCAGGGCGCAGAGCAGCAGCAACTTGGTATGTCTGCCCAAATCAGATCTCCCAATTTCGTATCGAATCAGCCCGCTCGCATCGAAGCCGGCTTCAATCGGGTATCCGTGACGAAGTGCAGCGGGAAAGGTCCGCCCATCACGGTTTCAGTATAGCAACGGGCCTGTATCTAACAAGCCGCCCGGAGCCTCCGCGGCCAACGATGCCCTCAGGAATGCCCGGGGACTGCGGACCGCGGCACGAGGTCAGGTCCGAATGCTCGGGACCAGGACGTTCAGCACGTGCGGGTAAATGACAAACTCGACCGGTGTCGTGCCCACGACCTCTCCGTCTACGAGGACGGGCGCCGGCGCGTCGGTCTCGATGAGAACGTGCTGCCCGCGCAGCATCGTGACCTTCGGATGGGTGGTGTGGGCGCCCTTGAACACGCTGGGGAATGCGCGAATGAATTCGATAGCGCCCACATCGGCGAGGAGGACGATGTCGAACAGGCCATCGTCGATCACCGCGTCGGGCGCGATTCGCATCCCGCCACCATAGGTGGACGTGTTCGCCACGGAGCAGAGCATTGCACGGCGCTCGAATCTCTCGCCGTCCACGGTGATCCGCATGGGAACGGCGCGATAGGTGAGCAGACACTGAAGCACAGCGACGATGTAGGCGGACCTTCCGCGGAAAAACCGGAATCCGCGGTTCACCCGCGCCGCCACAGCGGCATCAAATCCGCACCCGGCAACATTGTGGAACCACCGGCCCTGAACTTGGCCAAGGTCCAGCGCCTGCGGCGCGCCGTGGAAGATGGTCTGCACAGCCAATTCCAGGTCTGTCCCGAGTCCGAGGTGGCGCGCAAAATCGTTGCCGGTTCCCAGCGGCAGAACGGCGAGGGTTGCCCCTGTCCCGACCAGGCCGTTGACCACCTCGCTGATGGTTCCGTCGCCACCCGCCGCAGCCACGATGGACGCGCCCGATTCCGCGGCGTCCCGCGCGCACCGCGCCCCATCGCCGGGCCCCCTCGTCTCAACCATCTCCACGCTGAACCGCGACTCATCGCAGGCCCGGGCAAGGCTCTTCCTGAGCCTTGCCAGATTCGCTGCGCCGGACCCGCGCCCGGACACCGGATTGAGAACAACGACTACCCTGGTTCGCTCCGGGTCGTCTTCCATGCACACTGCCTGCGCCCTCCGCATGAATTCCCATCCAGCGGGACAGCCCGCCGCCGCCGGACCAAATTGATCTTGAGTGGAGTATACAGCATGCGATCTCGGCCAGTCGATAACCCAGCAGTGGTTGAATCCACGCTGGGTTAACTCTCTGGCGCCCCGGGCAGGAATCGAACCTGCGACCCACTGCTTGGAAGGCGTCCGATTCAGACCCACACCCTCCAAGCGTGATCAGAACCCCGTAGCTGCTATAAGTTTTCGCGCCTTGTCTCGGAGGGGGTTTCAAGGTTTTCGCGTCCAGGGTGAGCGGGTAGTTTTCGTGTCGTCACGGAAAGTAGGTCCATCGGCCTTCTTCGTCAGGGGTGTCGTCTTGGCGGCGGAGTTTCTCGATTGAGCGAACGTAACCCGCGGCTTCAGCTTCCGTCCGGGACATGAATTTGCCGCGAATTGATCGCCCGAATCGTCGGGATCCGGGGTAGTAGTAGACTCCGGAATCCGTGTTTACCCAAACGGTTCCGGGTGGATACGTTAAATGCTGAACGGCTTCGTCTGCGCGCGCTACGGAAGGCGGTGTGCCGACTGCAAAAAGGGAAACGCCGGCCAGCGCCGCCACTCCGGCATAGACACCAACCCATTGATGGCGTCGCAGGAAGTAACGCCATTCCTCCCGTTCCCGCCAACGTTGGAACAAGAACCAAGGGCTGACACAGAGGATCACCGCGAGAACTGGCCCGCACCAAAAAAGGGCAAACATCGAAAGCATGTAAATCCATTCGCTCATCGCTCACTCCTCCGCGCTGGTCGCGCGACGCAAAGTTGTTCCCCGCCTCGTGGCGGTCCTTCTCAGACACGCGCAGCGCCTCGGCGTAAATCTCGCGGCTTCTCGCCGCCTTGCCTTCGCTCGCCAGGTGCCTGTCGAACGAGACGGACTGCGTCTCAAGCGTGAATTCCCCACTCTGAACCGGGTGGTTACGTGGCATTGATGGTTTTCGCTCTGTGTCTCTGGCCTTGCCTAAGCTTTTAGAGCCGTGGGCCTGCGAATATTACCAAGACACCTGGCAATAACGTCCTTTTCCGTGGGATTTCGTGCTCAAGAGTGCTCTCTGGCGCCCCGGGCAGGAATCGAACCTGCGACCCACTGCTTAGAAGGCAGTTGCTCTATCCTCTGAGCTACCGGGGCTCGCAACCTTTCCATTATACTACACAACAACCATACTCAGTCATCACCTCAGCGCGGAATGCCCGGCAAGAGGAACTCTAGCCCGAAGCGCCGGCAGGTGAATTCCGGATTCCCGGATCAACTCGGAGACCGTCACCGCGCGAAAACCGCGCGCCTGAAGCCCCTCCAGAATATCCGGCATCGCGGCCAGGGTCTGCGGATAGTCCTCATGCAAGAGGATAATGTCGCCGGGTCGAACGTCGCTCAGCACGCGATTAACGATCCAGCGCGAGTCCTTCGCCTGCCAGTCGCCGGTATTGTTCGACCACAGCACGGTCAACATCCCCTCTCTGGCGGCTTCCCCCGTCACCCGATCGTCGAATTGCCCTCCCGGGGGCCTGAACAGCCGGACGCGGTAAGTGGCCGCTCGTTCTATGACGATAGTGTCGTTTTCGAGTTCGGCGCGGATCTGGTCGGCCCGAAGCCCCGGAAGCCGTAAGTGCGTTCGCGTGTGGTTGCCCACATCGTTCCCTTCGGCCAGCATGCGCTTCACATAGTCCGGGTGGCGCACAACGTTGGATCCGACCAGAAAGAAGGTTGCATGGGCGCCATACCGCTTCAGAATGTCCAGGAGTTCCGGACTCGTCTCGTGGGGACCGTCGTCGAACGTCAGTGCCACCACTCGGGAGCGGGCAGAGCCCTGTCGCAAGATCCCCTGCCGGGCGTCGAAACCGTAGCGGCCCTGCCAGCGTAGTATCCACTGACTGGGGTTGGCGTACCGGAAGAAATGGCCTTGCCGGTACATACCGGCGAGGGTCACTCCTCCGCATGCCACTGCCAGTACAAACAGGGCCAGAACGCCTCGCACGAGTCTGCGCGCGCCACCAGGTTGCCGTTGGGTTGTTGCGGGCATATCGTCCATTATATCATAAGGCCAAGGGTCAGGCGCCTGCGCCTGTCTGCACACACCCGCGCATTCTGCGCCTGCTCGCGAAGGAGACACCATGCAACAACCGTTCAATCAACCGGGTGGGTCCTACGGGAACGCTCCCTATGCCGCGCCTCCTCCACGGCGAGGCTTCAACTGGCTGACCTGCTGCCTCGGCTGCTTCGGCCTCGCCGTCATCCTGGCGATCGCTATGGGGGCGCTATTCTATGCCAAGCTGAGCAAATCCGCCGGACCGGCCATCACAACAGCTAATTACCAGGCGGAATTCCCGGCCGGCGTCCCCATCTTTCCTGGACTGACGTTCGATGAACAGATGACCGCCCCCCTGCGCTATGCCGGAGGCGCGGTCGGCTTCATCCCGAACGCACACGGAGCCAGGATGCGCATGATGGTTTTCCGCAGCCCAAAGCCCGCAAGTGTCGTAGGCGCCTGGTACAAGAGCAAACTCGTTCCGAAGGGCTGGTCCACGATGGCTTCGGGCAATCCCTCATCGTGGCAGTTCGAGAAAGGCGATGAGATGATGCTTGTGTCTGATGCAAACCAGCAGCAACAAGCCGTCATGATCGCGTTCGGCAAGGGCTTGCCCGCCAAATCCCACACGCGGATTCAAGTGAACCCGTGACGGCGCAATTCGGCAGCCCCAACGCGATCGAAACGTTCGACCTTTCGAAAGCCTACGAAGGACGCGCCGTGGTGGACCGGCTCAACATGTCGGTCCGCCGCGGCGAGTTCTTCGGATTTCTGGGTCCGAACGGCGCCGGCAAGAGCACCACGATCAAGATGCTCACCGGACTCCTTCGCCCGACCTCCGGGCACGCCCTCGTGGCCGGCTTTGACATCTCCGCCGATCCGCTCAAAGCGAAAGCTAACATCGGCGTACTCCCCGAAGAGTTGAACCTATATGAGCGGCTGACCGGGATCGAGTTCCTGGAGTTTGCCGCCCGCATGTACGGCCTTCCTGGCGCGCAAGCCACGGCGCGCGCCGACGAATTGCTGCGCCTCCTTCAACTGGACGCCGACGCCGACAAGATGATCGTGGATTACAGCCAGGGTATGAAAAAGAAGACTGCCCTGGCCGCCGCCATTATCCACAACCCCCCGGTCATCTTCCTGGACGAACCGTTCGAAGGCGTGGACGCCGTCTCCGGCCGCATCATCAAGGACACCCTCCATCGCCTCACCGAACAGGGCACCACGGTGTTCTTCAGCAGCCACATTCTGGAGGTCGTGGAACGGCTGTGCAGCGAGGTCGCCATTATCGACAAGGGCCGACTCGTGGCCCAAGGGAACATGGCGGAGTTGCGGGAGCGGACCCACGCCGGCGGCGATGCCACGCTGGAAGCGATGTTCATGCAACTCGTCGGCGCGGCCGGACAGACCGAAGGGCTCTCCTGGCTGGCGTGAAGCCGGGGGCTAGGGATCAGGATTCAAGGCGTACCGGTTCACGGATTCCTGAATGCTGGATGCCGGATGCTGAATGCTGAATGCCAACGATCATGGATTAGCTTCCAATCCCGCCACCTTGCGCGCGATGCGAACGGCAACGACCAGATCTAGGCGCTCTGCCGACACACCGGACAATACCAGATCGGTTCGCACGGAGCGTTCTGTGCCTGCCCCGCTGAGGCCGCCGAACCGGCGCAGGATGGCTACAACGTCGGCCGTCGTGAACGGCGCGACCGCATCCTGTGGACCTTGGACGAAGACGCTCACGGGGTTGTCAGCGCCGCCCGCGTGTTTCAGAGCATAGTACGTCTGGAATGCGACGAACCGCCCGTCGGCACTGATAACAGGAAAGCACGAATCGAGGGCCATGCCTGCGCCGAGTGACGGGATGGCGACACCGGAGGTGACGCCCCGCTGCCAGTCGCTGACGGCAAGAGCGGTCAGGTTATACCCGGCCTTCAGCGCGAGGTTTGGCGCGAGGGTTTCGAAAGCTATGATCCGCCCGTCCGCGCTGATGGAGGGGAAGAACGAGTCACGCTTGCCCTGTTCGCCGGACGAAGTGAGGGAAACACGCGTCGTCGTCCTTGTCCAGGTGTCGCGTACGAACACGTCATCGTGGTTGTTGGTGTCGCCCGGAACGAGGTTCGTGGAGAGCGAATCGAACGCGACATACCTGCCGTCGGCGCTGACGGAGGGATCCATCGCGCCCCTGTTCGCCTGTTCGCCGCGCGAGGAGACCGAAATGAGGGTCGTGGTGTTGGCCTGCATGTCTCGAAGAAAGACGTCCTGTGCGTTGTTGGTGTCGCCGGGAACGAGGTCCGTGGCTTCTGAAAAGAAAGCGATGTACCGGCCATCCGCGCTCATCGAAATGGAGCCCCATCCGCCTCCGAATCCGTCTGTCTGGCGGCCGGTAGACGAGACATTCGCACGGACCGTTACGCCGGTCCTGGTGTCGCG
Organism: Armatimonadota bacterium; assembly: GCA_036504095.1. Classification (NCBI taxonomy): domain Bacteria; kingdom Bacillati; phylum Armatimonadota; species Armatimonadota bacterium. Next base: position 187,524 of record DASXVS010000026.1, read on the forward strand.
CCGGAAGACGTCCCAGGTAGCGTTCGTGTCATCGGGTACCAGATTCGACGCTTCCGAGGCAAACGCGACATAGCGGCCATCCGCGCTCACCCTGGCCTCCAGTGAACGGTTATTGCCCGGCTTGCCTTCCGTGGAGACAGAAACGCAATCGGTTTTGCCGGTTCGCAAGTCGTGCCTGAATATCTGCCATTGGCAAACGCCGGTACCTGGGGCCAGGTTCGTGGCCCACGAGCCGAATACAACGACCCGCCCGTTCGCGCTGATATTAGCGTGGCACGAATCCAGGTTCGCCTGTTCACCTGACGAGGACACGGATGCGCGCGTTACGGCGCCCGTAAGCATATCGCGCACGAAGATGTCCGCCTTGTCGTTCGTGTCCTGTGGAACGAGGTCCGAGGCGGTGGAGCTGAAAGCAACATACCGTCCATCGCCACTGATCGATGCGTCGAAGGCTGAGCCAATCCCCTTCAGACAGGACGGCGAGACCGAAACGCGGACAGGGGTGAACTGAGCCGCTGCGGCGTGGGCAGCCGTGACGACCGCGAGAATCGCGGTGAAAGCAAGGAATGAAACGCGCATCATCGAACCTCCGGGTCAACGATAGCGAAACAACGCGCTCGGCGCGGGTGGAATCCATGCCGATGATATCACCACAGTGTGGAATCCGGCCACCGACGGACCATTCTGGAGGATGAGGTGTGAGCAACCCGCGAGGGTTCTCCAATGGCGATCACCCGCGCCGGCGTCTCAGATCTAGTTACCGGTGAGGCGCACGGAGTCTTTTACGCCGAGGCTGGCGTAGATCTCGCGCGTGGCGGTTGATCGGTTGAGCGTGTACAGATGGATTCCGCGAGCGTTGTTGTCCAGCAGGTCACGGCACTGCTCTGCGGCCCACTGGACCCCCACCTTGCGGACGAACTTTTCATCACCATCGGTCCGGCTGAGCGCTTTCAGCAGCCGGGCGGGGAATCGGGCGCCCAGCGCGAGTTCCGCCATGCGATACAATCCCTTGCTGGAGGTAATCGGCATGATTCCCGCGATGATGGGCACCGTGATACCCGCGAGTTCGCAGCGCTCGCGAAAGTCGTAGAAATCCCGGTTGTCGAAGAACAATTGCGTGACGATGTAGTCCGCGCCCTCGTCTACCTTGCCCTTGAGGCGGTCCATCTCCACCAGGCGGTTTGGACTTGCCGGGTGCCCCTCCGCGAATCCCGCCACCCCGATGCCGAACCCGCGGGGATCCGGGTGGATGCCCTCGTCGTTGAAGCGTTTGATGAACCGAACCAGGTCCGAGGCGTGCGGGAACGACGCGCGAGCGAGGAGCGGATCCTCGGTGCCCTTGGGCGGATCACCGGCAAGCGCCATGATGTTGGAGATAGCGTGCTTTGCGTATCGCTCCAGGATGCTCCGAATCTGCGTCTCATCGTGGTTCACGCAGGTAAGGTGCGGTATCGGGTCGAGCGACGTCTGATCCTTCAGACGCACCACGAGTTCGTGCGTGCGCTCCCGCGTCGAGCCGCCGGCTCCGTATGTTACGGAGACGAAACTGGGGTGCAGCGGCTCCAATTCCGCAATGGTGCGATAGAGATGGTCCGCCGCTTCATCGTCCTTCGGCGGGAAGAACTCGAAACTGAGCGTCAGGCGCTGATGTGCGAATATGTCGTTGATATGCATGGTAATTGGTATCGGGGCGCGTTCTGCGCCCCGTTACCGATACTATAGCAGACGCCCCGCCAATGAACTGGCGGGCTCCTCCCGCGAATTCGGCCTTCGCCGACTGCCGGCCAACCCGCGCAGGCGGGTTTCGCCACAGGAGCCCGCCATTTCAATGGCAGGGCGCTCTCAGCCCTTCACCAGCATCTGCGTGAGGTAGTCCTCCAGCATACGCTTTGTAGAGAACGCGACCACACTGGTGGAGATTGCTCGCTTCATCACCGGCAGCCATTTGGTGGGAAGACCGCTGGCGTCCCGGTCGAAGTAGGCCGGAATAACTTCCTGCTCCAGGATGCGGTATACCTCGTTCGCGTCGCGCTTGTCCTGCTCATCGGAGCTCTCCACAACCTCGCGACCACCGATGGCCCAGCCGTTCCGGTTCTCCGGGCCTTCGTATGCTTCGTCCCACCAGCCGTCAAGGATGGACACATTGGGCACGCCGTTTGCGGCCGCCTTCATTCCGCTCGTACCGGACGCTTCCAGCGGGCGCCGCGGGTTGTTCAGCCACATGTCCACGCCCTGGACCAGGTTGCGGCCGACCTCGATGTCGTAATCCTCCAGCAGGAAGACCTTACCCTTGAACCGCGCTTCCTGGGACTTCTGGTACACGTCCGAGATGAGGCTCTGACCGCCGCGGTCGCCCGGGTGGGACTTGCCGGAAAACAGAATCTGAACGCGCCGACCGGGCGCGTTGAGGATAGCATCCAACCGGTCTTCGTCGTTGAAGATGAGCGACGCGCGCTTGTAGGTGGCGAACCGGCGCGCGAAGCCGATGAGGAAGGCGTCCGGATCGAGCGCGTCGATGAGTTCGCGGAGATCCGCCGGCCCTTCGCCGTGCCGCGCGTGCTGTGTCAGGAGGCGCTGCTTCGCGAACCCGATGAGCGACCGTTTTTGCGCGAGGTGCGCCGACCAGAGTTCCTTGTCATCCGCGTTCAGGATGCCTTCCCACGCGGGCCGGTTATTGGCTACCGGCTTTACGTCCACCGCCGTCTCCGTGTTGAATCTTCCACCGCATTTGGCGAACACCGCCTTCATCTCGGGGCCGATCCAGGAGGGCATGTGGATGCCGTTCGTCACGGCTCCAACCGGGTAGCCGGCGATCTCGCGCCAGGTGCCGTCGGCGGTATGACCGTGCAGAAGGCTCACCCCGTTGGCCGCGCGGGAGTGGCGCAAGGCGAAAGCAGTCATATCGAAAACGTTGGGGTCCGCGTCCGCGCCGAGGCCGAGATTCAGGATCGCGCTTGCGGACATCGCTGTGCCCGCGAGGATAGGCGCAACCAGCGATCTTGCCAGTTCCGCGCTGAAGCGCTCGTTGCCCTCCGGTACCGGTGTGTGGATCGTGATGATTGAATCCGCTTTCACTGTCTGGCGGGCGTCCTCCACGCTCTTGCCGCCGGACAGTTGCTCGCGCAGGCGCTCCAGCAGTAGGAACGCGGAATGGCCCTCATTGAGGTGCCAGACCGATGGTGCGATTCCCAGTGCCCGCAGCGCCCGGACGCCACCGACGCCCAGGATGGTCTCCTGATACAGCCGCATCTCCCGCGTGTTGTTGTAAAGCTGGCTCGTGATCGGGCGGTCCTCGATAGAGTTCTCGGGCAGGTCCGTATCCAGCATCAGCAGCGGGATGCGGCCAACCGACGCCAGCCATACCGCGGCTGTCACCACCCGCCCGGGCATTTCCACGGTGACGTTGAGTGCATCCAGCGTGCCCGGCTTCAGGACGCGCGTGACCGACACCTTCTCCGGCTGCAGCGCGGGATAGAGGTGCTCCTGTCGTCCCTCCCAGTCAACCATCTGATGGAAGAACCCGCTCCGATAGAAGATGCCGATCGCGACGAAAGGCAGTCCGATATCCGATGCCTCTTTGCAGTGGTCGCCCGCGAGGATCCCCAGGCCGCCGGCATACAGGTTCAGCGACTCGTGGAACCCGTATTCCGCGCAGAAATAGGCGATCGGACCGCCCTTCACTTTCACGCCCTGCTTCGAGTACCAGGCATCGTCATAGGACGCCATGTAGGCGTCGAACTGCGTAGTTGCGCGCCGGACATCGGCGACGAAGGCCGCGTCACCGGACAGGGCCGCAAGGCCCTTCGCTTCCTTGAGTATCCGGGTCGGCCCGGCCTGTTCGGCCCACAGCTTCGGGTCGATGCGGCGGAACAGGTCCTGGACCTCGGGGTGCCATGTCCAATAGAGGTTGGACGCGAGGCGGCCAAGATTCGCGATGAGGGCGTGCGCTTCGAATCCCAACGGGGCGGCGGAAGGGATCTGTCTCAGAACTGAACCTCCGTCTGAATACGTATTCTCGTTCATCTCCTGCAATCTCCATGTCCGGGAAAAGGGTCGGCGACTGAATGGAAGGGTGCTCGCTAAAGCCGAACGGTACGTTGCGGCTCTTCCATGTGAGTTTGCCTTGCAGCTACCTTACATTTCCACTGAGCCGCCGCAAATCGAGCGATCAGCTCTCGATCACGACGGTGCCGGCGATGACGTCGTGAAGCGTCTGACTCTTGTTGTTAAACATCGCCATCAGATAGCCGATCATGAATGTCCACTGGGACAGCCATTTGGCGGCGGAACGCGCGCCAGCCCTCCCAAACGTCATTTGTTCACCCCACGTGTCGGCCACCTTCAGGCCAAAGAGCATTTTCCCTAACGTCGCCTGAAACTGGGAGGACTCCATGGCGGTGTAGTAGAACCATTCGATAAACAGAAACGTGGGCCAGACTATCCTGCGCGTTTGCACCACGGCGAATGCCGGCCGGCCGATGATCGGCGCGACCACGGACATCAGAAACAGATCCGTCGTGATTCCCAGGATGATGTTGTCCACAACAAAGGCGAGCAGCCTGCGCGCCAGGTCACCGTACATCATGGCCCTGGGGATGCGCTGGTCCGGCTTCGCCGTTGGAACGTACGGTTCGCCCCCGGGAGGATACAACGTATCGATCATCGGGAGGGGCGGAGCAGCGGTGGAGACGGCATCAACTGGCTGGTTACGTTCGGGTGGGTCCAAACGTGAAGGTTGTAACCCTGCCGACTCCAGTGTGGCGGGCTGCCCAGGCTCGGCCGGGGCGACGATGCGGGCGTGGCAGAATTTGCAGTCACCGGATCTTCCGGCGGCGGCATCAGGGGCATCCAGATGGTGATCGCACACCGGGCAGTTGAAAGAAAGCGGCATATGTGACCTCACTCTAAGACGGGAAAGACAATGAACGACCGCTGGACCACTTGCCTTCACGATGCCGCACGCCCCCGAAATTGTCAAGGAAATGCAACCGGGCGCCATCCGGTGAAAAATAGTTGGAACCGAGGGTGGATCGTCGGTCGTCATCTACACAGAACCGGTTGGTCGTGGGAGGTCTTCCACCCCGCTCACGGAGAATCGGTTGTCAACCAGGCCATTGTTCCAGTTGGAGGGGCATTGGCGGGAAGACTCTCCTCCCGAGGGGCCTGATCCGTTCCGAGGGAGACAAGACTAAGATGCCGGTCAACGGTTTTTACAGACCGGCGCGACAACTCGGCGTTGGCCCATCTAGGGACCGACGCGCGCTAGTCCCGTGCCGGCGTCCTACGTGGGCCCGTGCATTGAACCAGGGTTTTGCCACTGTGTTATAATGGAAACGGCGCCTCGGTGTGGCGTACGGGCCGTTAGCTCAGCGGTAGAGCATCTCCCTTTTAAGGAGGGGGTCGCTGGTTCGAATCCAGCACGGCTCACCAGCGCTCTTTTGATCGGGTAGGCGGGGTCGTTACCGGCCCCGCCTCCCACACCACCCGGCATGCGGGTCCGCACCGGGCGGTTCACTCAGACTTAAGCGCGTGGTATCTCTCCGCGAGAGACGAGAATCCCATCTGGATGAGCTTGGCGTTA
>DASXVS010000027.1 GCA_036504095.1 Armatimonadota bacterium
GTCGCTCAAAGAGCAGTTGGACCGCCGTATCAAGGCCCTCTATGGCCGTAAGAGCGAGCGACGCCCTCTCGAAGAAAAGGCCGCCGAGACCGCCAAGGAGAACAAGCCTCGCAAGGGACATGGCCCCACCCCTCAGCCTCGACTCCCGAGGATCGAGGTGGTACATGAGCTTTCCGACGACGCCTTGTTATGCGAGAACTGCGGGACCACCCTGGAGCCCATGGGGACGGCCGCCGAAGAGGCTGAGTTGATCGCCATCGAGCAACGGAAGGTCGTGCTGGAAAAGCATATCCGCACGAAGTACCAGTGTCCGTGCTGCCGCATCGGCGTCAAGGTCGCGCCGGGTTCGACGAAACTCATTCCGGGTGGGCGCTATGCCCTCAACTTCGCGGTCGAAGTGGCCTACGCGAAATACCTCGGGCACCTGCCCTTGGACCGCCAGGTCCGGATGATGAAAGACGAGGGGCTTTGCGTGACGACCGCGGCCCTGTTCGATCAGATTGATGCTCTGGCGACGGCCCTGACCCCCACCTACCAAACCATCCTGCGCATCGTGCAAGCGGAAGCCGTCTTGAGAGCCGATGAGACACCCTGGAACGTGCTATCCAACGGCCATACGAAGAACGAACGATTCTATGCCTGGGTAGCCGTAGGCTCGGAATACGTCGCGTACTGCTTGCTCGACACCCGCAGCAAGGACGGCGCAGCCACGATCCTGGGGAACTTTTCCGGCACCCTCATGGTCGACGGTCTCACGTCCTACCCGGCCGCCGCCAAGGGCGCGCCAGGAGAAAAGCCCCGTTTCGGGGTGGCAAATTGTCATGCCCACGCCCGAAGGAAGTTCGTGGAATGCGAGAAGCACTACCCCGAGGAGAGCCGGTTTGCCGTCGAACTCTACCGGCTTCTCTATGAGGTCGAGCGCATGGGGAAGGATCCTGGAGCCGACCTCGGGGGCCTGCGCGAATCGAAGAGTCGGCCCCTGATCGATGAGTTGTTCTCATGGGCCAAGGCCCAGCAGGTTCGACCCGACCTCTTGCCCTCGTCCGGATTGGCGAAAGCGCTCGCATACTTGGTTAACCACGAGGCGGGGCTGCGCATGTTTCTTGACGACCCCGCCGTGCCAATCGGTAGAGTGGGGCACTGGCGCGGTAGCATTACTGCCCCGTTTCCAGTGCCCCCTCGTCAAACCGGACATGCGGATTTCCCGCATCCGGCTTTCGTTCAGAACGTCACGCTTTCGCGCTCGCCAGGTCGATGCGTTTCAACGGCAATTGGTATAGGCCGAGCTTCTCGTAGAGAAACTTGTCCGGGTACTGGCGATACCCGGTGCCCCGCCGCTTGTGTTTCGTCATCAACCATCGCCTTAACCGCCGCTCGGTATACCGCCTAACGATCTTGTAGGCCTCGCTCACGGGTCCTTGGTTAAAGTACCCGCACCAGCCCCGGAGGATCAGGTTCAATTCCTCGACCCTGTCCTCCACGTCCGTGTACAGCCACCGACCGGAGGTCTCGTCATGGATCTTTCGAACGATCTTCGATACCGCCTTCTTGGAAGGCCGCGTACCGAGATAGGACTTACCGTTTTGGCCATAGAAGCGACCAAACGTATACCCCAGGAAGTCGAAGGTTTCCTTTCTGACATCCACCAGACGGGTCTTTTCGTCATTCACCGTGAGACCGAGACGGTCCATGAGTTTGCGCATGGCCGTCATCGCCGCTCCGCCCTGGCCGGGTGGGCAGCAGATGACGAAATCATCCGCGTAGTTCACAATATCCGCGTTCAGCCGTTTGGCGATGCCGAACTGTTTCCAGGCCAAAATGAACCGCCGAAAATACAGGTTTGCCAGCAACGGAGATATCACCCCACCTTGGGGCGTTCCTCGATGCTGGTCCCGTGCTTCGGTGGTTCGCCTGAGGCCTCGATTGACCCGCTCCACCACCGGCGTGCGAAGCCACGATCGGATGACTGACAGGATCTGCCCGTCAGACACCCGTCGAGCCACGCACTTCATGAGTGGTCCGTGGGGGATTGCGTTGAAGTAATCCTTCAGATCGCCATCCACCACATCGGCCCGCCAATGTTTGGTGATGTGGAAGTATACGCGCCGGACAGCCATCTTGGCATCCAATCCTGGACGAAACCCATATTGCTGAGACGGAAGATCCGCCTCGAATATGGGCCCCAGGATCAGCAGGACGGCCATCTGGACGGTTCGATCCCGGATCGTTGGGATACCAAGCGGACGTTGACCGCCGTTTCCCTTCGGAATCCACACACGCAGGAGGGGCTGCGGGCGATATTGCTTCGCCACGAGCTCCGCCTGAAGATTTCCCAGCCACCCTTTTACGCCTTGGTCCTCGATCGCTTCGAAGCTCATGCCATCCGATCCGGCCGCCCCGTCGTTTGCACGGCATCGGCGATAGGCTTCGAACAACACGTCCTCTCGGCAAACCTTGTCCCATAGACTGTAAAAGCGAAAACCGGGTTCGGACTTAGCTTTTGCCTGTAGTGCCGTCTGCAGCTTCTGAACATTTGGAGGAGTTGGTAGACTCACGTCAATCTCCGGTTTCTTGCCACTTTATTCACCTGTTCTGAACTAGGGCCCCTTCCCTCCACCCGCGTTACCAGGTCTCATCGGTACTACGGACCCATCCGCCACCTGCCAGGGCCGCTGACCATCCTCACGGCGTCAGTGTTGACTGAGGTGCCACCCTCGGTCACCCGGACAGGCTTCCCCTGTTGCGCATCGATTCTCTCCCGTGCGTGCTGCCACTACTACCCCGGTGGTCCCTCTGGGTGCATGCATCGCTCACTTCCCCAGAGGCTTCGACCTTCCCCGTTATTATGGCGGGTCGGCGGCCACGTTGGCTTTTTCGGGGCCTGCTCGGTGTTCACTCACGTTGCGGCCCGCACGGTAGGCTGGCCCCCTACGGGGCCTTTTCTTCAGATGCTTCAGCCCATTCGTTGCCTCCTGAACTGCTCCAAAGTGCTTCCGGTCGGAGCGATAGTTGACCGGCCGGGTATCTCACCCGGTGAATCGATGCACCCTCCAGGGCGCACACAACAACGAAAGCGAGAGAGCCCTGAGGGGACCGGTGCTGGGCCGGAAGAATTCGTACGGTTCCCGCTCCCGTCGAGGAACCGAGACCACGGCGATCCTCTACACGCTGGTCGAGTCGGCAATCCGAGTAGGGGTCAACCCCAAGGCCTATCTGGAAGCTGCCGCCGAGCACGCGTTGAGCAAGACCGGAGCGGTCTTGCTGCCTGATGAGTTCAAGCGGCAACTCGAAGAGGTCCGCGCCTCGTTATCCGATACGGCCTGACTCGATCCATTCCAACGGCAAACGAAGCCCCCCAGACCTCTACAAGAATGAGGGCGCCGGACCATGCCCGCAATACGGGCTACGGCGAGTTTGTTCGTACGGAACCGTATGCACGGTGGTGTGGGAGGACGGGGGTTAGTCACCCCCTCCTACCCGATTTCGGCTCGGCCGGATAATCGGGATTCATCCTCTTTTTTTCTGACGGCTCGGCCGGGCATTCAGGATTCTTCATCTTCTTATTCCGGGCGGTTTTTCCCTGAAGTGATATAATGACCGGGCATGTTTTGAAAGCCTCAAAGCAAGCAATTGCGCCACTTTGCAGCTCGAAGGGGGTTAAGAAATGGACGACCGCGAACAGAGGAACCGGCTTCCCTGCATCGTTGACGAGGGCATCGTATATCATCGCAAGGACATGGCCCGCATCCTGCGCGACCTCGGTCAAGTGCGTTATTTCGATTACTACCTCGGCGTCGAGCGGGCTTCGGGAGAGGGCTACCTGGCTTCCGTCACCACCAACAACCAATCCGGAACGGTGATCGTGAACGGTCGCCTCTACATCAACACCTCCTGCTTCGACTTCCTCCAGATTGGAAAGGGACAGGATGATCCCGTGCTGCTCGACCTGGTCGACGGGGAGCGGATCATTCGGATCATTCCCTTGCCGGAGGCGGCCGACGCCCCGCGTCCCAGGGCCTCCATCGAGCCGTCCATCCAACCCTGCCTCTTCGATCGCTACCTCGACGACACCCTGGCCGAGGTCTACCTGGACGACGAGGGCGACGAGGACGAGGATTAAGCTTTTTCTAAAAGGTTAAGGGAAACTTTTTTCCACCTTGTCTGTCTGCATGAGTCGGGATCCCCTTTCTTGCAGGGCATTTTTCAATCGACTATACTCAGATACTCAAAACATGTGATCGAGCCCGGCGCAAGGCGACGGGGTCATTCGTTCCGATTTTTCAGGAAGGAGTGTTTCGATGATCGTTGTGGAGAACCTCTCGAAGCGCTATGCCGATCGACTCGTGGTGGACGAAGTCTCGTTCCATGCCGATCGAGGGGAAATCCTGGGTTTCCTCGGTCCCAACGGCGCCGGGAAAACCACCACCATGAGGATGATCACCGGCTTCCTCTCCCCTTCGGGAGGGAAGGTCAGGGTGGGAGGGCTCGACGTCCAGGAGGACTCCATCAAGGTCCGCCGCATGATCGGGTACCTGCCCGAAACCCCGCCCCTCTATCCGGAGATGAACGTCTCGGAGTACCTTCATTTCGTCGGGCGCCTGCGCGAAATCCCCGCGAGGGACCTGCGCCGGAGGGTAAACGAGGTTCTCTCTCAGTGCTTCCTCCAGGATGTCGAGAAGAAGCTCATCAATCACCTCTCGAAGGGCTACAAGCAAAGGGTCGGGCTGGCCCAGGCCCTCATTCACCGGCCCCGGCTCCTCATCCTCGACGAGCCGACTTCCGGTCTCGATCCCAAACAAATCATCCAGATCCGCGAATTGATCAGGGACCTTTCGGTCGACCACACGGTGATCCTTTCGACCCACATCCTGCCCGAGGTTCAGCACACCTGCTCCCGCGTCCTGATCACCAATGGGGGCAAGGTGGTCGCCGAGGACAGCCCGGAGCGCCTCGAGGCTCAGTTGAAGGCCGGCGAGAGGATCTCCCTGAAGGTCCGCGCCCCCAAGGAAGACCTCGAAAGGCTTTTTGAAGCCCTGCCGGGCATCGGTTCTTTCTCCGTCCATCCCATCGAAAATGCCTGTCGGGTCGAGATCGCCGCGGCGGGCGACTTGCGTGAGCTCTTGGCCAGGTCGGTCGTCCAGGCGGGCTATGGTCTAATGGAATTGCGTTCCTTGAGCCTTTCGATGGAGGAGATCTTCCTGAAGTTGACCACCGAGGAAAAAGGTGAAAACAAGAATTTGGAGGTGACGACTGATGTCTAAAATCATGGCGATCGCCGGGCGGGATCTAAGGAGTTATTTCGTCTCGCCCCTGGCCTACGTGGTGGCCGCCTTCTTCACCCTGGTCAGCGGCTACCTCTTCTGGCTGATCCTCTGCACCAGTCGGGAAGCGAGCATGAGGGGGCTTTTCGCCAACCTCGCCGTGGTCTTCCTGCTCCTCACCCCCGCCCTCACCATGCGCCTTTTCGCCGAAGAACGGCGATCAGGCACCATCGAGCTGCTGATGACCGTTCCCTTGAGGGACTTCGAGCTGGTTTTAGGAAAATACCTGGCTTCTCTCGCCTACTTGTTTTTCCTCTTCCTCTGCACCGGGA
>DASXVS010000028.1 GCA_036504095.1 Armatimonadota bacterium
CACAACGGACGTAACGGGCAACATGGACCTTCCCGAAGGCGTGGAGATGGTGATGCCCGGTGACAACGTGACGATCAAGGCGGAACTGATCGTTCCGATCGCGATGGAGATCGGTCTCCGCTTCGCGATTCGCGAAGGCGGTCGCACGGTTGGAGCCGGCGTCGTCTCCGAAGTTCTGCCCGATTAGTAGAGGCAAGAGCCGGGGGCTGAGGTAATCTACTCCCTCAGCCCTCGTGTCTCAGCCCTCAGCCCTGGAGGATGTTGGTATGGCAAAGGCCGAAAATAGGATCGTGATATCGCTTGCCTGCTCTGAATGCAAAGAGCGCAACTATCACACCACTAAGAATCGTAAAAACACGCCGAACCGGCTTGAACTGAACAAGTTCTGCCCGCGCTGCCGCGCCCACAAGATGCACCGTGAAGCCAAGTAAGGTGATATAATGCGGATGGGCGGTTCGCGCCGCCCTTGTCACAGGGGTATAGCTCAGCTGGTAGAGCAGCGGTCTCCAAAACCGCAGGTCGCGGGTTCGATCCCTGCTGCCCCTGCCAAACTGGAACTTGGAAGAGAGACGATGGAGGTTGGACCCGAACGGTTCTACCTCCGTCTTGCTTTTTGGCGCCGAATCCTTCTCGCTATCTCGGCGTCGAACCACCGATACTAAGCACATGACTATCACGACAATAATGGTCGGTTCCCTCAGCGTGCTCCTCGCCTCGTCTGCGTTGGCGGCTCCCCGCCGCCACGCCAAAGTGCGCATCATCGCGGTCCAGATGAAAGTATCGATGGACATGTACCGCGATGCGGCGACCTTCAGGCAGGCGATGGACAGCGTTGTCTCCAAAGCTGCCGGGCGGCGCGCCCGGAACTGCCCAACCCTGGTTGCACTGCCCGAGGACGTCGGCCTCGGTCTCGTCTTCCTGGGGCATTGGGATACTGTCAGGAACGCGAAAGATATCCGCGATGCGGGAGCGCTGCTGGGTGCCAGGCTGGGGCAGGCCGTAGCGGCCAATGCGGCACGGCACCGCGTCTCCCCTACCCGCGCGCTGCTTATCACCGCGAACGACCTCTACCTTCGCGACGCGTACTACCGCACCTTCAGCGAACTCGCTGCCAGACATAAGGTCTATCTGGCTGCCGGAAGCGCGCCCCTGAGCCGGCCCGGGTCTCCGGACGTTACAAATCGCGCCGTGCTGTTCGGCCCGGATGGCAAGATCCTGGGCGAGTGGGACAAAGTCCATCTCATCGACCTGGAGGGCCCCGCGGGACTCGATCTGGCCCCAGGAAAGGTCGAGGACCTCGCAGTCGTGAATACGCCCTTCGGCAGGGTGGGCACATCGGTATGCTGGGATGGCTTCCACGACGACGTCCTGGACCACCTGGTGGCCCGTGGAGCGCATTTCATCCTGCAGCCCTCGTTCAATCCGGGGGCGTGGACGAAGGAACAGGAGGCGGACTGGTCCACCGGCCTGTGGCAGCGCCTCCAAACCCGGCCGGGCGTGGTGGGAATCAACCCCATGGCCGTCGGTAATCTCTTCGATGTCGTCTGCGAGGGCAGGACCAATATCGTCGGCGCCGAAGCGCCCCCCGGCGGCTATTACGGCCGGGCCAAATCGCCTGCGGATCCGGGAATGCTCCTGGTAGACGTGTACTGAATAGGTCTACGGTGATTCCGCCCGGTTCCCGGGAGTAACGCCGCCAATTCCCGTGACGCCGGCGTCCCTGCCGGCATCTCACGTCCCATAAATGAACCGGGCGCCCTTACAGGCGCCCCATTCATCCAACTGTACGCGGTCCGGCGCGTACGCCTTTCCCAACTCAATCGCCACGGTGAATCATTCGGCCTGGCGCGTGGTGAGTTCTTCCAGAGAGAGCATCTTGTTCTGCACAGCGTACAGGACTGCCTGTGTGCGCGATTGCAGGTTCAGTTTGTCCAGAATGTTGTGCATGTGCGTGTCCACAGTCTTCAGGGACGAATGGACTTCCTCGGCGATCTCGCGGTTGCTCTGCCCGCACGCCGCGCGCTTGAGGATTTCGAGTTCGCGGGGACTCAGCCGTGGGGCTTCGCGAACGGCCTGATCGCGGCGCCAACCCAGTGTCTCCGCCGGGATACCGGAGGTGACGCGCCGGATGACGTCAAGCAGGCCGGCGATCCCGGTTTGCTTGGATACGAAACAGGCGTCGTGCCCGACGACCTCGGCCGCCGCGCGCCACTCGCTCTGGTCCGTCAGGATCACAGCGGCGCATTTCCTGCTCTTGCGATACTCCGCAATGGCCTGAAACACCGCGTCCATTCCAGGGTAGTAGCCCGCCAGAATGACGTCCGGAGCGCTCTTCATCAACGCGGCGCCAACGTCCTCTCCGCCGCTCGACGCGGCGACCCACACCCCTTCCGCCTCGTTGATCGTATTCGCGGTGATTTCCCTGACCAAGCGTCGGCGTTCTATTAGGAACACCCCAACCGATTTGTCTGCGTTGCCCAGCACAGCGCTTCCTCCTTGAGACCGAGCCTATCGAACGAGAATTCCGTCCAATGATCTTGTACCATGCCTGGGTGTTCAACTGAGGGGATTAATGCTGGCCTCCAGGACGAATGTTGCACCAGCGAATGCTGGACGGGAGTCATACTTTTCCCCTATGCCCGGCCGCTTAGGCGGACAATCGAGGCAACGGGATGACGCCAAACGGAGGCAGCCGGGGTAATCCCGGCTGACGGGGATCCGCGGTTTCCAGGACCCTCTCAGGCGCGGTTGAGGGCGGCGCCGTCCTGGATGTGCCACAGCGCCGCTTCCACGCTGGGAAACACGGGACGCGAAAAGCCGAGGTATTGATCGAAGAACCCGTAGATGGACTCCGGTGCGACGATGAGCAGGTTGCTCCATCGGTCCTCGGGCCATTGGAAACGCATCCCGGCCAGCATCGCATCGAGCCTCGAGACCTCGCGGACATCGAGCACAACCGGCTCCTGGCCTGCCAGAGGATGCTGGGCGAGCATGTCCCCAAGCTGAACGGCGGCATTGGCATCAGGCTCTCCGACGCATTCCAGGATAGGGATGCCGAACAGGCTTCGCCGGACAACGTGAAACGGCCCGGGATCGGCGCTGTTCCCCACGCTGAGTTCAAACGGGCTGCTGTGCCGGGACACACCGCGGGGCAGGTCCTTGCACAGCCGGTCCCACCGCACCTTGTCCCAAACCTCAACACCCTCGCCGATTCCAACCACGGCAACGTCCGCGCCGGGACGAACGTGGGCGAATTCCCGAAGGGGCGCCGGGACCAGGAACCGGCCCGTACGCTCGTGCGCCCGGGCCTCATGCGCCGCGGAAAGATAGAAACGCTGGAATGTAACGCTGGCGCTGAAACGGGTCATCACCTGGCTCCATTGGTCGGCGCTGACAGCCAGCAGACAGCCTCCGAGGCCCTTCGTCAGGACAAATGGATCGCCTAAAAGGGAACGGAAGCGTTGGGGCATAGTGACCCGTCCCTTGGGATCCACGGTATAGACAAAGGTGCCAGAGAACATTCGAAGGTCCTTTCGCAGGGTGTTAAATGAAATAGCAGGAACAATGACGCTCAGGTGTTAAGGAAATTGACACCTTTGTATAAATCATTGGCAGCGAGGCCGCGGGCCTTGAGGGCAGAACCATACGTAACATGTACATATTTCCAGCCCTTACCTACACTGGGTAACACCCCCACCGCAGGGTCTGCCACGATTTATCACCTGGACCAATGCGCCGTCCTGGGATCTCCGCGTTCAATCTGAGATTGGAGGTGCCACACGGTGGTCAGATTGCACAGTCGACTCCTCGGAGAAGACATTATATGCGTCGAGGATGGGCAGAAATCCCCTGAGGAACCCGGGATCGTCTGCTATACCCGCGGCGAATTGGCCGCGCTGAAGGGGTTGGACCCGGCGGCGGTGAAGGCCGTTCATCGTGCCAAAAAACACTTCGGGGGCAAATACATCGGCCCGAGCCCGGCCGGCGGCTAACCCGCGCCACACATGGATGCGTTCGCTCTCGTACAACTTCGTCTCGGGCGCATCCCCTCGTTGAGCGCGTTCAGGCCCTGAATTGACCGTAAACCGCTCAGGGCCTAATAATGTTCCCGTGAGTATACGCTTCCCACGGCTCCTGTTTCCGATTGCCGCTGCCTTGCTCCTCGCCGGTTGCGCACGCGCGCCTCAGCGCCCCTTCATCAGCCTCTGGATCGTTGACTGGAATCAGGACACAAAGGACCTGCTCGACAAGCAGATTCTCCCCGCCTTCGAACGCGAACACAAAGTGGACGTGCGCGTACAGTATCTGGACTGGGGGCATCTAGACGAGAAGCTCACTATCTCGTTCGCCGGTGGTGTCCAGCCGGACGTTTTCCAGTTGGGCGCGGAGTATGTTGGCAGCATGGCGTATCGCCGGCAGGCCATGGAACTCGATGATCTGGTAAAGGATTGGCCGGAAACCGGCGACTTCATCCCGTCTGCCTGGAGCACTGTCTGCGCGGACAATCACGTTTACGGCGTGCCGTACCTCAGCGCGCCCCGTGCTCTGGTATACCGCAAGGATCTCTACCGCAAGGCGGGCCTCCCCTTCCCTCCGAAAACCTGGGCGGAATGGGCGAAGGCCGGCAGCATCCTCTCCGAAAAGAATGAACGCGGCTCCCTCACCCGCGCCGGCATCAACCTCAGCGCAGGCGTGAACTGGACGACCTTCATCACCCTGTTGTGGCAGAACGGTGGCGACGTCCTGACCGCGGACGGCCGGCACGCGGCCTTCAACTCACCGCAGGGCGTTGAGGCGCTTCAATTCCTCTGCGATCTTTACGGAAAGTACAACGTCTGCCCTCGCGAGGGGATCCCGAGCTCTTCCGTGAGCGTGCCGTTGTTCGCTGCGGGACAGGCCGCTCAGGAGATGAACAACCAGTTCGCGATCAAGAACGTCCTCAAATACGCCCGGGAGTTCAGCATCAAGGACGTGGCGGTCGACGTAGCCCCCGCGCGCGACGCGACGAAAAAGCCCGTCGTCACCGTTTGGACCGATTGGCTCGCTATCAGCGCGGACACCCAGAAAAAAGACCTGTCGTGGGCCCTCGTGAAACACCTCACGCGGCCGGACAATCTCATCAAGTACAACGAAACGCAGTACTTCCTGCCGCCCATCCGCTCCGCGGCCAACAGTGATTACGTCCGGAACACGCCGTTCATGCCGAAATACCTGGAATTGATGGAACGCTACGGCAGGAGCCTGCCCCCCATCCCGGAGTGGTTTGAGATTCGCGCCGGCATCAAGAACGCCGTCGATTCCGCCGTTTACGGCACGAAAACGCCGAAGCAGGCCCTCGACGATTACGCCAGGACCGTGGATGCGATGATCGCGGAGAGGGAGCGCACACAGTGAACCCGGCAGGGCCTCCTCGGTATAAACGGTCGGCCGCCGAACGCCGGGAAGCCCGCGCGGCCTACGGGTTCCTCGCCCCGGCGATGGCGTTGTTTGTCGTCTTCGTCGCCATCCCGGTTGTCGCGGCCCTCTACCTGAGTTTCACCCGGTACGACATTTTTCACGCCCCGCTCTGGGTAGGCCTGGACAACTACCGGGCCCTCGAAACCGACACCGTGTTTCGGCAGAGCCTGGCGAATACGTTCTACTACGCCGCCTGCACCATCGTTCCGGGCATGAGCCTTTCGCTCCTCCTGGCGATGATTCTGAACGCCAAACTGCGGGGAATCACGTTCTATCGCGCGGCGTACTACCTCCCGGTGGTAACCTCGCTGGTCGCGGTCGCAATGATCTGGATGTGGCTGCTGCAGCCCGCCAATGGGCTCGTCAACCAGATGCTGGCCAACGTCTGGGAGCCATCGGTCCGGGCGTTCGGCCATCTGGTCCAGTTCATCACGTTCGGGCACGCCGGGCAAGGCTGGGCGCACTACCTGACTCAGCAGCCCACCTGGCTCGGCGATCCCACGGGCGACAAATATCTCAGCTTCCTGAGTTACCCTTTGAGCCTCGCCATGCGTTCCATCGTGATGGTGGCGTTGTGGTCCGGTCTCGGCTGGAATATGGTCATCTACCTTGCCGGCCTTCAGGGAATACCCGTCCACCTCTACGAGAGCGCTGTCCTCGACGGTGCGGGGCCGTGGGCCCGGTTCAGGCACATCACGTGGCCGCTGTTGAAGCCAACCACCTTCTTCATTTTCGTCACCAGTGTCATCGGCGCCAGCCAGGTCTTCGGGACCGTGTACGTAATGACTAACGGCGGCCCCAACAACACCACCACAACCATCGTCCACCAGATATTCCAGAACGCGTTCGCATTCCTGAAAATGGGATATGCAAGCGCCATGGCCTTCGTGCTCTTCCTGATCATCTTCGTGATCAGCATGATCAACTGGGTATTCCTGAAGGGCGACGTAGAGTACTCGTAAGGAGGCAGAAGGTACGGACTAGTCTGTAGACACTAGGCGGGCGGCGGTAGGCGAAAGCCGGCGGTTGGAAGCGGGTAGGCGGCTGATGTACGTGTTCGTAGTCTCCACGAGAAAGGCAGTCGGAAAATGGGCAGCGAACGCTTTGAGGATGTTGATGTCTGGAAGAGGGCGCACGGATTCGTGCTGGACGTTTACCGGCTGACCGAACGCTTTCCGAAGTGCGAGACGTTTGGTCTGACCTCTCAGTTGAGGCGGGCCGCGGTCTCTGTGCCTGCCAACTTCGCCGAAGGATTCAGGAAGCGGACCCATGCGGACAAGGGAAGGTACTACAACATCGCGCAGGCCTCCTTGGAGGAGTGTCGCTACTACCTCATACTGGCTCGCGATCTGCAATACGATGACACAGCCGCTCTCTCGCACGAGCTGGATGAAGTGGCCCGAATGCTGGATCGCTACGCGCGAGCCATGTTGCAGTCCGGGTAATTGCCTACTACCCACCGCCTACTGTCTACTGACTACTGTCTACTGACTACCGTCTACTGACTACCGTCTACTGACTACTGTCTACTGACTACTGTCTACTGACTACTAATGAATTACCTCCTCCCACTGCCGCGCCTGCCGCGACACATTTGCCTCGCCGCGATCGGCCTCACGCTCGCGGCCACGCTCAACGGGGTTTCTGCCATGCCTGCCAAATTGCCCGCATCGGAGTGGGTCAAGCGGATCGCTTCCGTTTCGAAACCGCTCCCATTCTCCATGACCATCGGAGGCCGCGGCATCCGCGACCTGCTCCCCGCCTGGGAAGTCCGCACAAAGGCGGCGAAAGGGCCCGACGGCCGCTCGGTTCGCACAACGACTTGGTCCGACCCCGCCACCGGCCTGCGACTGACCCGTGAGATGACGCAGTTTCCCGGTTATCCCGCGGTCGATTGGGTCCTGCGCATCGAAAACACCGGGAAAGCCGACTCTCCGCTCATCGAGGACGTCCTCCCGCTGGATGCGGAGATTTCGGCTCCGCTGCCCGGCGCGAACCCCTACGTCCTCCACCGGACAAACGGCGCCCCGGCGAACGCCACCGATTTCGAGCCGCGCACCGTCCAGTTGCCGCCCGGCGCTACCGAGTCACTCGGCGGCGGCGGCGGGCGCTCCTCCAACCGCGATTTCCCTTTCTTCAAGATCGAAGCCGCGGATGGCTCCCGCATCATTGCGGTCGGCTGGTCGGGCCAATGGGCGGCTCGCGTTGAGTGCGATGAGGATCGGCGTCTCCGCTTCACAGCCGGCATGGAGCGGACACATTTCGTCCTCCATCCGGGTGAATCCGTACGAACTCCGCGTATACTGATCCTCCACACGTCGGGTGATACCCTCGAGGGTAACGCCCGCTTCCGCGAGCTCATTCAGAAGTTCTACGCAGCGAAGCGCTCGGGCAAAACGCCGGAGCCGACCCTGTTCTGCAACACCTGCTTCACGCGCGGAGGTGGCTGGCTGAATGAGTGCAACGCCGAAAACCAGATCTCGCTCATCAAGGCGTATGCTCCCCTTGGGTTGGAGGCGCTCATCACCGACGCCGGCTGGTTCGAAGGCGGCTGGCCGGACGGCGCGGGAAACTGGACCCCGCGGAAGGATGCCTACCCGGACGGCATGCGCCCGGTCGCCGCTGCCGCCCGCGACAACGGGCTGATCTACGGCCTCTGGTTTGAACCGGAACGCGTGGTGAAAGGGACGGGGCTCTTCAAGGACCACCGCGACTGGATCCTGTCGGACGGCTCGCCGGAACAGGGATCGTTCCTGGCCGATTTCGGGCGAAAGGAAGTGCAGGACTACTTCTTCGACATCGTGAGCGGCTTTATGGCCTTGCCGGGCTTCCGGGTGTATCGCCAGGACTTCAACATGGACCCGCTGCCCAACTGGCGGCACACCGATGCGCCGGACCGACAGGGCATCTCCGAGATCCGTTACGTGGAAGGGCTTTACGCCTATTGGGACCGCATCGCCGCCGCTTTCCCGGACAGTCTTCGCGAGGAATGCGCGAGCGGAGGCCGGCGCATCGACATCGAGACAATCCAGCGGATGCACCTCCACCAGTCAACCGATTACTGGTTCAACGACAACGTGAACCAGGCACGTTGCTGGGGATACAGCCAGTATCTTCCCAACGGTGTGGTCACGGATCCCGTCAACAGCCTGGAACCGTATTCCGTTTACTCCGCCTTCGCGTCGTCGCTCTGCCTCGGCTGGATTGCGGACGACCCCGGCTTTGACGCCGCTCTCGCCAGAGGCTACACCGAACGGTACCGCGCCCTCCGCCATCTGCTGATCGGAGCCTGGTATCCGCTGTTGCCCTATTCGCGCGAACTGGATGCCTGGATGGCTTCCCAATACCATCGCGCCGATCTGGACGAGGGAATGATCGTCGCCTTCCGGCACTCAGACAGCCCGCGGGACACAATGGAAGTACGGCTTCACGGTCTCAGCCCGACAGCGAAGTACGAGATCACACCTGACGGCGCCGCCGGATTCACGCGTGTCTCCGGCAAGTCTCTGGCGGCCGGCTTCGACCTGACTATCCCGGCGAAACCGGGCTTCTCGCTCATCACCTACAAACGCATCCCTGCCAAGCCCTGACACCTGACGAAAGGAGGTCCGAGCCATGTCCGATTCCGGTCCATGGGTAACGCTTCTGGCCTGCGCCGTCTGCCTGCTGCCGGCCGTTTCCGCTCACGCGGCCGCAAGCGCTCCGCGTGCGCGCTTCATCCTGGATACAGACATCGGCGACGACATCGATGATGCCTACGCACTCGCGCTGCTCGCCTCGAGGCCAAACATTGAACTCTTGGGTGTGACAACAACATATGGTCAAACCCGCGAACGCGCCGAGATTGCCGCGAAGCTCCTGTCGGTGATGAGGCGCCCGGAGATCCCCGTCTTCGCCGGCCGCCGGGGCGCGGCGGAAATCCGCCGGCAGTACGATTGGGCCCGGGGGTACAAGAGCCGCTCGCTGCGCGCTGAGGACGCCGTATCGTTCATCAGGCGTCAGATTGAGCGTTACCCAGGCGAGGTCACGCTCATCTGCATCGGCCCGCTGACCAACATCGGAGACCTGATGTCGCGCTATCCCCAGGTCCGCAGCAAGATCGCCCGCGTCGTGATCATGGGAGGGTCGATCCTTCAGGGTTACGGCCCGACGGATCCGCCTGCCCCCGAATGGAACATCCGGTGCGATCCGGCGGCCGCGCGCGCCGTGTTCCAGAGCGGAGTTCCGCTGACCATGGCCGGCCTGGAGGTGACAACCGGCATGCGGCTGGACTCGGAGCGTCAGAAGCGCCTCTTCGCCGTCGGAACGCCAACCACGAATGCGCTGGCGGCGCTGACCAATCTCTGGGGCGGCGGAGTGCCCGTGCTGTATGACGTAGTGGCCGTGGCCCACGCGCTCGGTCACAGCCTCTGCGAGGGAGAGCCCCGCTGCGTTCGGATAGACGACGACGGGATGACCCGCGTTGTCGCGGGGCCCAGCAACGTGACGCTTCTCCTGCGCCCGCACGAACCGGCGCTTATGGACTGGTATATCGAGTCAATGCGCCCCCACGTGTGATGTCTTCTCGCGAGGGGGCCGGCCCCCCGGTTCAGCCAAACACGAGTGGGGGCGGGAAGGGAAATCCCTTCGTGCCCCCACTGCATAACGGTCTACGGTCGCTTATTGAGCGACGAAATGGTACGTTCTCGTGAGAGTGGAAGACCGCGGAACATCGTCCTGAATGGCCGGCTGCGCCTTGATCTGTTTCGCCGCGGCGATGGCGTACGGATCCAGTCGATGATCGGTCGACTCCAGCACCTTCACATCGACGATACTGCCATTCGCCTCAACGGTGAACTCCACTGTTACCGTGCCCTCCCCGCCTTCCTCACCGAGGAATGCCGGAATCTCGGGCTGCGGGAAGCTGGTGACCACGGCGACGGATCGGTTCGCGGTCCGGTTGACGTGATGCGGCTTCTCTGCCGGCGGTGGCGGCGGTGGCGGCGGCGGTGGTGGCGGTGGCGGCGCTTGGACAACGGGCTTTTCCACCGGCTTTTCGGACGGTCCGGGCGGCAGCGGGGCCGGCGTCGGAGTGCCGGTTCCTGTTCCGCCACCGGTGCCCGTCGCGTTTTCGTGAACGCCGAATCCCGCTCCGGAAGTGCCTGATCTCTGGCCACCCTCACCGAGTGACGGCATCTCTATGCCACGGGTGCTGCCCTTGCCGGCGTCGATACGCTGGCCCGGGTTGAACACCGGGAGGGGCGGCGGCTTTACCTTAAGCTGCTTGACCGGTTTCGACGGAGGCGGCGGAGGCAGTTTTTCCTTCTTGGGCGCGGGCTTGGGCTTCGCCGGCTCTTTTTTCGCGCGGGCAGCCATCTCGCGCTGCATCTCGATCTGCGCCCTCTTCACGTCCACGATCGCCAGCTGCGTTACGTCCACTTCCTTGGTCAGGCTGGCCGATGCGCGCTGGACCGTGTACGCGTGGATGAGCAGACTGACGAAAAGCGCTCCCGCGAACAGGCGGTTGGTGCCGTAATGCTTGAACCCGCTGCCGGGCATTTTCTGTTCTGTTTCGTTCAACATGCTATCTCAGACCCCCACTCTACCCAACACCTTCACCCGAGTAAGGGGATTTTTCTTTCAACTCAGCCGGCCGGAATCACCAGCGGCGCGCCGGAGCCCTTCACCTGGTCCACAATCGCGGCGCCCTCGGCGAACGACGCGTTATCCTCGACGTTGATCAGCACGGCCACGTCTCCGTTTCGCTTGTATTCCGCGGCGACAAGCGGCTGTATCTCGGAGATGGTCCGGATGTTCAGCTGGCCTTCTCTGTATGGCGTCTCATACGTGAGGAACAGTTTGCCCTTGATATCGTTTACGGTGATGCGGTTGACCGTCCCGCCGCCGGTACTGCCCGCCTTCGGGACGTCCGTCTGCAATCGGTTCAGTTCCGCCATGCTCAGCGCGCTCAGCATGGAGAACACCAGCAGGAAGAACACAACGTCGATCATCGGGATGATCTCGATGCGCCCCTTCTTTGATTTTCTGGATTTGAGTCGCAATGTGCCTCTCCCGTGCTATTTCTTCGTGGCGGGCGCTGCCGCACTTGACACGGTCATGATCGCGATATTCTTGGGATCGGCCTTGTACGCGGCGCCCATCAGCGCGCGGAACTCGCCCCAGGAGTTATCGCGGTCGCAGTTCATAATCACGAAGACTTCGGGATTCCTGTCCACTTGTGTCCGGAGTTCTTCCGTCAGTTGTGCCGGCTGAATCTGCTTGCGGTTGACGAACAGCCTCCGATCCGGGGTCAGCGTGACGAAACAACGCGTGGGCGTGCCGCCTTCGCTGTAAGCGGCGGCCGGCACGTTCACCTTTTCCGTATCGATGGCCGCCAGCGCCAACGAACTCAGCATGGAGAACACAAGCAGGAAGAACACCACATCGATCATAGGAATGATCTCGATGCGGCCCTTCTTCAAGTTGGATTGGTGTATCTTCATCGTCCCGCCTCGTTACCTCGAAACCGTTCTGTTGGTTTCTTCCCGGGACCGCATGGTGGAGATCACGTTCAGCAACTGGGTTGCGCGCAGTTCCATGGTCCCAACGATCTCGCGGACCTTATCCGTGAGGAGGTTGTAGAATACGAGGGACACAACGGCGACGGTAAGACCGGTCGCGGTTGCATACAAGGCTTCGGCCACGCCGCCTGTTACAGCGGTGATGTTCTTGGCGCCGGCGCCGCCCACAAAATGGAAGGCGCGGATCATTCCGGTAACCGTTCCCAGAAGGCCCAGCAACGGGGCCAATGTCACGATTGTGTCAAGCCATGCGAGCCGCTTGCTCAGCTCGGGAACTTCGGCGAGGGCGAGTTCCTCCATCGTGCGCTCGATCTCGGATTGGTCCAGTTTGTAGTTCCGAAGGCCGTTGGCGATGACCGCGGCGGCCGGGCCCTGCGTGTTCTCAGCCAGTTCAACGGCTGCCTTCACGTTTCCGGACATCACAGCGTCCTTCACGTCTTCCATCAGGCGTCCCGTATCCGAAGACGCGCGAAAAAGAGCGATCGTGCGCTCGATGATGACCGCGACCGCGATCACGGAGCAAATGAGCAGCGGCACCATGATGTATGGGCCGCCCTTCTGGATAAACTGAAAAAACTGATTCTGCATTCCTGAACTGTTCCTCCCGGACCCTTGCTTCCTTCCTGCTCGGGCCGTCTTATTCCATACGGATATTAGTATATTCGTCGCAAAGACCCGAATTGGAAGTGTAATACGCATGGCCACCAAGCATCGGATCTGCCTGGCCACGGTAGGGCGGCCGGTTTCCTCAACGATGGCCCGGGTGCGCTCCTATAGCTATCGACTGTTACCCCGGCAGCCAGGGTTCCCCGGGCCGGGCGCGTCGCCGGTTATCGGCGGGTATTCACGCACGCTTCGGTGTCAGGCGCGCACTCTCACTGGGCGCCGCGCCTTGACCGCGACGTCATGTCACGCTTATACTAATTCGGCACATGCGCCGACTGGCTTCACCAGGCCGCGCACAGTTTATCCGCTCCCCCGGGGTCCCCGCCGGAGGGACTGCTCAGCAGGAGTGACAATATATGAAGCATCTTCAACTAGAAGCCTGGACTAGAATTACGTCCGGAACCGCCGGAGCCGTGGCCGTCCGAAACGAAGGCTGCATCCCCGGCATCCTCCTTGGTATGAAAGAGACTCCGGTCCCCTTCAAAATCAAGGCCGGAGACATGACCCGCATCCTCAAGGCCGGCGGCCGGAACGCATTGGTCGACCTCAATCTCGATGGGCAGAGCACCTTCGCTATGATCAAGGAGTTCACCCGAAACCCCGTCTCGCGTCGCATCATCCACGTGGACTTCCAGAGGATTTCCGCCACGGAGGCTGTCGAAGCCGCGATCCCGCTTGTTTTCGTCGGCCAACTGGACGAGAGCCTCGCGGACTGGACCGTTGAGCACGAACTCAACACGATCCATGTGAAGGCCCTGCCGGACGCGCTGCCGTCACGAATAGAGGTTGACGTCGCCACCCTGAAGCCCCACCATCCTTTCACCGCGGGTGACATCGTCCTCGGCGAAGGCGTTACGCTGAACGCCGACCCGACACAGGCGGTCGCGATGCTCGTCCCGCCGAAGGTCCAGGAAGCGGAAGAAGAAGTGGCCGCGGCGCCCGCCGCAACGGAAGCGCCGGCTGAGTAGCCGCCGTCATCCACCTTTCAAAATCGAGCCGCCCCTTAAGGGGCGGCTCGATTTTTCTGCCGGTTTCCGCGTTTCTCGCCGCTGTCCCGTCTCTCCCACGCCTTCTCTCCTGCTAGGATACCCATGAAAGCACACGAGGAGGCGGCAGACATCCCATGAAACGCATCGCGGTGTTGACCAGTGGCGGCGATTCCCCCGGTATGAACGCTTGCATCAGGGCCGTAGTCCGGCAGGCGCTCGCCATGGGGATTGATCCCTATGGGGTCCGGAGAGGATTCGAAGGGCTCATCGATCAGGAAATCGTCCCGATGACTTCCCGCAGCGTTGGAAGCATCATGCGGCACGGCGGTACCGCGCTGTTAACCGCCCGCAGCCAAAGGTTCCGGATGCCCGCCGTCCGCACCGAGGCCGTCCAGGGCCTCCGCGACCACGGCATCGAAGGCCTGATCGTCATCGGAGGCAACGGGAGCTTCCAGGGCGCCCTCAAGGTCGCTGAACTCGGCATTCCCACCATCGGCGTCCCCGCTTCCATTGATAACGACATCGGCGGAACGGATATGGCGATCGGCGTCGATACCTGCCTGAACACGATCCTCGATTCTGTCGATAAGATAAAGGATACCGCCGGCAGTTCACCGCGCCCGTTTCTGATCGAGGTAATGGGGCGCCACTCCGGCTATCTGGCGCTTTTGGCCGGCATCGCCGGCGGCGCGGAGTTGGTCGTCACTCCCGAACAGAAGATGACGCTCGAGGAGGTCGCCTCGGAAGTCGAGAGCGCGTATCACCGTGGCAAGCCGCTGTTCATCGCGTTGATCGCGGAAGGCGCCGCAGTGCGCGCGGCCGATGTCTGCGAGTACCTGAAAACCAGATACCCCGTCGAAGGCGCCGGCCCCCGCCTCACCATCCTCGGACACGTTCAGCGCGGCGGCAGCCCATCGGCCTTCGACCGCATACTGGCTACGCGACTGGGGGTTGCCGCGGTCAAGGCGCTGGCTGCGGGAGAATCAAGCGTGATGGTTGGCATAAGGTCCGGCGTAGTCGGCACAACGCCGCTCGTGGAATCCCTCGCAACTTGCCCGACGCTGGACCCGGACCTTTTCGAGATGTCCCGCGCCCTCGCGGCGTAGTGGCTCCGGCATCTGCGCCGGACTCTGGCAGGGGCCCGGCTTGCCGTGCCCGCGAACAACGCGGTCCCTTGGACCGCTGCACGAAACAGGATGGAAGCTGTGAAAACCGGACTGATTGCCCTGGCCATTCTGGCCGCCATATCCGCTGTACGCGCCGACGACTGGCCCGTCGTGCGCCATGACCCGCTCAACACCGGCGCAACCGCCGCCGCAGTGGCGCCTCCCCTAGCAAAGATGTGGACGAAAACCGGAGCCACCAAGGAACCGATCATCGTCGCCGGGAACACCCTGCTCTACACCGCGAAACAAGGAAAAATGGGCCTCCGCGACCTCGTGGCCATCGACGCCGTGACCTCCAAACCGCTATGGACAGTGAAGAACGTGGCGCAGACCGGCGCAGCGTCTGCTGCCCTGGGATTGGCATTCACCGTTCAGCGCACGTCGGCAGAACCCACCTCCATCTCCCGCTTCGGCGCCAATCTCTGGCCGGCAGCCATCGTGGCGCTGGACTTGAAGACCGGCAAGCGTAAATGGGCCTACCCGATTGGAGACCATCCCACTTATCCGGCTGTGTCGCCGCTCACCGTCGCGGACGGAGTCCTCTATATGGTGAACATCCCGTACTGTCTCCCGCCGGACAAGTGCTCGGGAAGCCTCATCGCCCTCAAAGCCTCGAACGGCGCCGAATTGGCCAGATACGCGTGGAATGACCTGTGGAACGGGCAGATTGGCGTCGTGGACGGCCCGCCGGTGGTGGACACCAAGGCGAATCGCATCTGGGTGACGCTGGGATACAACATTGCGCCGCAGAAACCGGGTGGCCAGCTTTGGATCTTCCCGGCGGGAGAGAAACTCGCGGACGGTCCGATCGCCAGGCTCGGCGACCCGGGCAAGGCCGATGCCGCTCCGGCGTCGGACGCGCACAGCTATGGCGATTCCTGGCCCATGAAGGTGGGTGACTATCTGTCCGTGCAGGGGCCCAGGGCGATCGCGCAATCGTGGCTGGTCACCGGCACATCCGCGCAGGCGATGTGGGAGACCCGGTTCACCAAGGATGTGGCGCACAGCGTTCTTCGCGGCGGGCCGAAACCGATCGTTCTCGAGTACAACGGTGGAATCCGGCTCCTCAGCGCGATGTTCACAAACACCGCCAAGCTGGCCTGGTCCAAACCCCTCCGCGCCACAGCCTTGAGCGCAACGTCAGGCCCGGTGGTATGGGTTCCGGCGGAAGGCAAGCGGCAGGTGGACGGCACGCTGTATGCCCTGGATACGCTCACCGGGAAGTCCTTGTGGTCGGAAACGCGGAAGGCCGTTCAGTTCAACGCTCCCGTGCTCGCGAATGGCAGGCTGTTCGTAACGGATACCGCCGGCAATCTGACATGCTACCGGGGAAGCGCTCTCAAAGCGGCAAGCCGCAAGAAGATCCAGGCAAGCAACTACATCAGAGGGAAGAGCTCGAATGGGTGAGATCAAGATCGTCGCGCAGCTTTACACGCTGCGCGACGAGTGCGCGAAGGATTACGCCGGCACGATGCGCGCGGTCGCTGCGATCGGCTACAAGTACGTCCAAGTCTCCGGTTTCCACGGCCTGGAGCCCCAGCAGATCCGCGAGACCATCGACGACGCCGGGATGCGATGCGTCAGCACCCACGAGTCCTATGACGCGGTGACTAAGGACCTGGACGCCGTGATCGCGCGCAACCGCATCCTCGGCGCGGAAACCATCATCTGCCCGTGGGTTCCGGGAACGCGGGAGGAAACCGCCGACGCCGCTACCTGGCAGGCTCTCGCGGCCGTACTCAACACGGTCGGCCGCGCGGTGCGGAAGGCCGGCCTCACATTCGGCTATCACAACCACGATCACGAATTCCGGATCTTCAACGGCAGGTATGGGATGGATATCCTGATGGAAGGCGCCGATCCGGAAAACGTGGCGCTGGAACTGGACGCAGGCTGGGCGTGGTTCGCCGGAGTGGACCCCGCCGCATACCTGCGCAAATACCCGGGACGCGCGCCGATCATCCACGCAAAAGACCACGATACGGCGGACAAAACGAAGAATCGCCCGGTGGGTGACGGCGCGCTGAACTGGCCGCCGTTCTGGGACGCGTGCCGCGCCGTAGGGACCAGCTACGCCGCGGTTGAAGAGGATACCTGCATCCTCCCTCCCATCGAAAGCATGGCACGAAGCTTCAACAACATGGTCGCCATGGGCCTGAGCGCGGAATAGAGGCGTATCGGGGGGCAATCGATCCGGCTCTCCGGCCTCCTGTATACTGACCACTACCGACTGCTGTCTCCTGAACATAACGTTACACGAAGGGTTACCAAATGTCCGAAATCAAGATCGGTTTACAGATGTACACCGTGCGCGACGAATGCGCACAGGATTTCCCCGGCACGCTCCGCAAGGTCGCGGAAATCGGCTACAAGTACGTTGAACTGGCCGGCACATACGGCCTGTCACCGGAGGCCCTGAAGGACGTCCTTGACGACTGCGGCCTCGCGGCGATCAGTACGCACGAGGGGCTGGATCCATTGAGGGACGACATGCTGGCTGTCCTCGCCCGCTGCAAGACGCTGGGCATCGAGTATATCGTTTGCCCCTACGCTCAAGGCACGAATGGCAGCGATCCCGCGGTGTGGGATGGCCTGGCCAAGGATTTCAACGCCATCGGCAAGTCGTGCTCCGACGCCGGCTTCACGTTCGGTTATCACAACCACGCACACGAGTACGTAATGGTGAACGGCATGTACGGGCTCGACTACCTGATGGAGAAGACTGACCCGAACCTGGTCAAGATGGAAGTCGACGCCGGATGGACGTGGTTCGCCGGCGTTGACCCGGCCGAGTACATTCGAAAGCACGGTTCGCGCGTCGCCCTCATCCACGCCAAGGACCACGATGCAGCGAACAAGGACCTCAATCGGCCCGTGGGTGATGGCGCCCTGAATTGGAAGGCCATCTTCGACGCGTGCCACGAGGTCGGCACTAAAGTCGCTATTGTCGAGGAAGACCGGACCATCGCCCCGGCCCTCGAGAGCGTCGCCAGGAGCTTCGCCAACCTCAAGGCGATGGGCCTTGCGTAAGACGATGAACGATGAGCGATGAAGCCGGAGTCGGTTCCGTCGTTCATCGTTCATCGCTCATCGTTCATCGCTCATCGTTTCCAAATGCTCACTTCCACCTTTATCCATGCCCCCGGCGTCGGCCTCACGACGGAACGCAAGCTGTGGGACGCCGGCATCCGCGACTGGGACGCCTTCCTGGACTCCCCGGACGAACTACCCCTCGGTCCGGGCAAACGCGAGATCATCACGCCGGTGATCGAGGAATCGCGCATCCGCCTCGCCGAGCACGACCACCGCTGGTTTGCGCGCGCCCTGCCCGCAAGCGAGCACTGGCGCGCCGCCGGCGAGTTCTCGGACAAACTGGCCTTCCTGGACATCGAAACCACCGGTAGCGGCACCCATGCCCACCCAACGGTCGTCGGCATCTACGATTTCGCCGAAGGGGAGTACCGGCACTGGGTATATGGCGAGAACCTGGCGGAGTTCACCGATTTCATCGATGAATTCGAGACCATCGTCACCTTCTTCGGCACCGGCTTTGACCTGCCGTTCCTCCAGCGCTGGGACCAGCGGATCCACTGGCACCAGCTTCACGTGGACCTTTGTCCGCTCCTGCGCCGCCTCGGGTACAAGGGCGGCCTCAAGCGCGTGGAAAAGCAGTTGGGTATCGAGCGGCCGTACGGCATTGACGGGATGGACGGCATGGACGCCGTTCGTCTCTGGTGGCAATTCAAGCGCGGCGACGAAATGGCCCTCGACCAGTTGATCGCCTACAACCGCGAGGACGTGGTGAACATGGTCAGTCTGCTCCAAACCGCCAGCCAGAAGATGATGGCGGCCAGCGGATTCACAGCCCTACCGTAGGTTCGGTGTCGTCTTTGACGTCCGGGCTAATCGCTAAGGATGTGCCCTTCATTCTGCGCCATCTTCGCCCTCACCGCATCCGCGATGGCATCCTCAACGGTCACCGCCAGCAGCACTTCGCCATCGGCGAGCGCGGCGGCCCCAGTGCCGGCAGCCTCTTCGGAAAGCCCGAAATCCATTAGGCTTGCCTGCACACCTTCAGAGGTATCCGCGACGATCCCCCCGGGCATGCCACCGCGTGCGCCCATTGGGTAGACAAGTTGCACGATGGTGCTGATATCGGTCGAACCCCGACCGGGCGACAGCGTTTGCGCTGTTCCAAACACCGTTCCGGCCCCGATTTCCAGTTCGGCTACAGAGATATCGGAGGCGTGCAATCCAAAATGCGTGAGTTCCGACACGGCGTCGCGCGCCTTGACGCGGCTCTGGAAGGCGGCGGCGATAGTGGTTTCCATTAGCTCGTGGTCCTTTCGTAAATGAGACGGTCAGTGCGGGTCCAGGTATTCCCCGGCGCGTCACGCACCTGGTTGCGAAGCTTGTCATCGGTCAGGGTTCCACAGGAGCGTACAATATGATCCCTGGAGATCGTACGCGCCTGGCAGGCGAACTCAATGGACTCGTTGCAGCGGAACGATCACCAGGTAGGTGACGGGGAAGGCGCCGAAGGAAGGTGCCCTGCCGGCCGTCAGTGCGGCCGAGAAGATCGCATTGGCGTCATGGTTATGACGTCCTCGCGTTCCTCTTCAGGAAGCTGCGCCTTGCGATACTGAGGTCGCAAGGCAACCGCCGCGGCGCGTTCCGAGTCAACGAGTCAGTGAATCTCAGGTGACTCGTTTATTCATTGACCCAGACAGTGACTCACGCAAACGTTCCGCCGCCCT
Source organism: Armatimonadota bacterium (assembly GCA_036504095.1). Lineage (NCBI taxonomy): Bacteria > Bacillati > Armatimonadota > Armatimonadota bacterium. The sequence continues at coordinate 19,596 of DASXVS010000028.1, forward strand.
TGCGACCGAGGATCACAATCGCCCGGCCGTCCGGCAGCGTATTGAAAGACATCACCTGCCAGCCTTCCGCGCCTACGGCGTTGATGACAGATGGCAGGCTGCCCGGATATTGCTCGCGCGTTTGCAGGTCGGTGAAGCCTACCACGCCTTGCGGCTGCTCCAGAACCATGTACTCCCATGCTTCCATTGAAGTTACCTCACTGCGGATTTGTCAGCACGGCGACCACTCCCGACCAAGCGTAATACGTCGAGTGCCCCCCGCCGTCCTGATAGATGATGAAATCGTCCGTGTACGACCACGCTGCGGGCGGGTGCCCGGCGCGGCTCACCGTCATGCTAACGCCGCCGCCAAATTGGCTCACGATGATCGTGACCTCCCTCAGATCCGGCGGGCAGACGAATCTCCCGTCGGCCAGGCAACCCAGACCCGTCAAAAGGCCCTTGTAGCAGCTTTCGCTCATTTCAACGCTCCTGTCAGAGGTTTCGCCGCTCACCGGGCGGGCTTCGCTTTCACGGCGCCATCGATGAACGCGCCAACGTCACCGTTCAGCTTCTCGCGCTCGACGGCATCCAGGTACATCATATGCCCGGCCGCATACTGGCCGGACACGATGCTGCCCTTCATCGACGGGTCCAGGTTCATGTGGCTGAAAGTATATTCAACGGACGCCCATGGCGTGGCCATATCGTAGTAACCTTCGGCGACGTAGACCTTCAGATACGGGTTCTTGGCAAGTGCGGCACGAAGGGCTTCAGCCATATTCGCGCTTCCGGGGCCTCTCTGTCCCCAGTCCCACGGGCCGATACCGGTCAGCACCTCATACTCGCGGTCGGTCTTGAAGCCCAGTTCCGTGCGAACGTACTCGTTGAATGTCATTGTGAACGGCGGTCGGGCAACGGCTTCGCTGGGGTCGTAATCCGGATATTCCGCGGCATTATCGGGGTCGATGCCGGTCATCCGGGCGTCATACCTGCCAATCGTGCGGTGCCTGTCACGCAGCAGCTCCTTATAGAACCGTTCCGCCCCGACGCGCAGGTTGACGTTGTCGATAAAGGTCTTGTCCAGGCCGGTATACCGCGCCATCCTGTCGATCACGGCCCGACGATCCGACTGCGGCAGTGCGTCCCCTGTGTTCAGGGCCAGCAGGTAGTCCGTGTTCGCCCACTGACGGACCTCGGTGACGACCGACTTCAGGTCGCGCGCCTCCAGGTCGGCCGGGAGCCGCTTGTGGTACCAGGCGGCGGCCGTAAACGTCGGGAGGAATTGCGGATACGTCAGGTCGTTTCCACCGCTTCCACCGCCGGCAGCGCTCAAGTTCAGAACCGTCGATATGAGCACGACCCCGTTCAATGCGATCCCGTTGTCGATCAGGTCGCCCGCCAGCCCTGCCGCGCGGAACGTTCCATAGCTTTCACCGGCGACGAAGAGGGGGGATGACCAACGGTCGTTCCGCGTGATGTATAGGCGGATGAAATCGCCCACCGAACGTAGGTCCTGGCGCACGCCCCAGTAATTGCGGTTATTCTCGGGTTTGTCTGCGTGACTGTAACCCGTGCCCACCGGATCGATGAAAACGAGGTCCGCGTTTCGCAGCCACGTCGACTGGTTGTCCACCAACTCGAAAGGCGGGGGCGGCATATGCCCGTCATCCATCATCTTCACGCGGCGCGGGCCGATCGTGCCGAGGTGCAGCCAGACCGACGCCGATCCGGGGCCGCCGTTAAATGCGAACAGCAGAGGGCGTTTCGGGGACCCGGCCGGTGTATCAACCGTGTAGGCAATGTAGAAAATCCGCGCTTCCACTTCGCCGGTTGCGCCCTTGAGAGGCATCATCCCCGCCGTCGCCGTATATTTGAGCGCCTTTCCGGCAACTGTAATCTGGTGATGCGTAACGACCGGAGTCTCCGTTTCCGCGGGATCGGTTGGCCTTTCATCGGGTTTGCCGGCGGGCGGGGGCGGGGCCTGCCGGGGCGCTGGCCTGCCCCCCTGTCCGCTCACAGCGGGAGGCGGCGCCACCGGAGCGTGCCCCGGTGGCGGGGCATCGGGAGCCTGCGCAAGAAACAACCCCATCAATATCGCGGGTGCGATCACCATCAGGTACCTCCAGGCCATTTGCGATGTGATGAACCGGCGGTCCACCCTGCGCTCGCCCGCCGGCGCATCCGGCAAGCGGGGCATATGACTGCGGGCGCACCCGCGATCCGCCTATTTCCGGTATGTCAGCCCGATCGCCGGATGGCCGCGGTGCAGCAGATCCTGCATGCCGATCCCCAGCCCGACGCTGTCCGTCACCTGTCCCTGATACATCAGATCCAGATGGGGATTATTCGGACTGTACAGATCCAGCGTCATCCGGCGGTTGCCGCGGATCATGGGCTCTCCGGCCGGTGCCGGCGCGCCCTTCAGCAGATAATCCGCGCCGGCACCGAGTTTGCTGGCGTGAATGCCATAGCGAATCTGCATGCGTTGCGTCGCACCGTCCACCATCTGGAGGTTGAATTTGTTGCCGTCACCCATGTCGTACAATCCCAGGAGGTAGGCTGTGTTGTTTGGCCGCGGGATCAACAGGTTCCAGTCCGCGCGGAACCGGCTCCCCTCACCGAATGTCTGGACCGTGTCGATCTGCGATGCGATGCTCAGGCTCGGCGCGTGACGCGCGCCCGCCTTGTCCGCTACACCGTTGATCTTGTCGAGCAGGCTGCTCGCCTTTTCAGACACCTTCTGCACGGACATGATCGCCTCGCCGACCCGCGAGTTGGCCTGCCCGGTGGACGCCAGGTCGGCCATCACCTTCGCCGCGTCCGCCGACACTGCCTTGAAGTTCGCGGAAGCCGCCGCGATGTTCTGCATGGCTATCTTGGCGTTCGGCGCGATTTCGGCCCCATCGATGGTATCCTTGAGCGTAGCCCGCAGAAACGTGATGCTTTCATCGAAATTCTTCACCACACGGTTTGCGTTCGCCGTCATCTGCGCCATGTTGTGCGTGGTCAGTTCGGCGTTCTTTGTGATCGGGCCGATCGAGGACGTTCCGGACTCTACATCGTTCATAATCTTGTGAAGCGTCGGGATTTCGGTGTCGAGCACGGAGTTCAGCCTCGAGGCGGCAAGGACCGCCTGGCGCGAGACTTCCCGGGCGTTGCCCGCAGTCTCCTTCAGCGAATTCTGCAGGTTCGGGTCCCCGGAAAGCGTGGCAAGGTGCTGAGTCACCCGTTTCAGGTCCTTGATGATGTCGTTGGCGCCTTCCCCGAAATCGTTCGCTTTGAGGCGCAGGTCATCAAACGTCGGCAGGTCGGTCCCCACGATGATAGGCACGGACCCGCCTTTGCTTGGGAGGAACTTGCCGGTGTCGCGCTTCGGGTCCGGCGATATCTGAACGAACATTTCGCCGAGCAGCCCGCCGGACGTAACCGTGTAGATGGCGCCCTCCGGTATCCGGCGGTCCGGGAAAATATTGAGGTGCATCACCGCCCGGCGTCCTGACGCATCCACGTCGATCTTCCGGACCGTCCCGATCTTTACGCCGGCCAGGTGCACGTCCGCCCCTTCCTTCGTCCCCTGAGCGTCTTTGAAGGACACGTCCACGGGATAGCCGCCTATGCCCCGGCCAAGGAAGAACCAGAGAACGGCCGCCAAAAGGATGGCCGTTCCGATCACCACCGCGCCCACCTTTGCCGCCGCGTTTGTCTGCGCCATTTCCCGCCCTCCCTGCCATACGCCGGGTAACCCGGCGCGTATCGCTACACCACTTCGATCGGCCCGTGCGGGCTGCCCTCGATGAATTGCCGCACCCGCCCGTCCGTGCTGCCTCGCACTTCATCGGGCGTTCCGCTTATGATAACTTCTCCGTCGTGCAGCATCGTCACTATGTCCGCAATCCGAAACACGCTGGATACGTTGTGTGACACAACCAGCGACGTTACTTTCAACCGATCGCGCATCTCCACGATCAGCTCATCGATGACCGCCGCTGTTACGGGGTCCAGCCCGCTGGTGGGTTCGTCATACAGCAGCACGGTCGGGTCGGACGCCAGGGCGCGCGCCAGGCCTACGCGCTTCTGCATGCCACCGGACAACTGCGAGGGCATCATCCTCTGCGTCCCGTCCATCCCGACGAGACTCAGTTTCGCCGCCACGAGGTCGTCCAGCTCCCCGCCATGTTTCATGCCGCGCCGCAAAGGGCCGAACGCCACGTTATCGAACACCGTCATGGAGTCAAATAACGCCGCATACTGGAAGACATAGCCTATCGAAAGCCGAACCTCGTTCAAATCCCGTTCCGGGAGCCCCACGATTTGCTTGTCGCCGATCCAGACCTCTCCGCCGGATGCTTCAACCAACCCGGAAACGCATTTCAGCAGCGACGTCTTGCCGGTGCCCGAGAGCCCCATCACGCACATTGTCGTGCCGGACGGGATTTCCAGCGACACGTTCTTCAAGACTTCGAGCCCGCCCGGTACCGAGTATGTCAGATTACGAATTGAAATCATGATGGTTGGCTGAGAGCCAGGGGCTCGCGGACAGGGCCGGGAAAGCGTCCCGGCTTCGCCAATCGATTCTCCGGAGCGTTCACCCGCTTGTACACGCGATGCGCGCCTCGTTGTGTCACGACCTACGCCGTTTGCCTGTTATTCAAGTCCGGACCGCCTACTGGATCGTTCCTACAAGCAGCCGGACGATTGCGAAGTCCGCCGCGTAGATGAGCACGATGCAAAGCACCACGCTGCGCGTCGTCGCTCTTCCGACTCCGCTCGCTCCGCCTGAGGTCGTCAGGCCCTGATGGCATGATACGATCGCGATGATCGCCCCGAAAACGGTGGTCTTCAGGACGCCGATCACCACGTCCGAGACGCTGACATATTGCAGGACGGAGTCGAAATATTCCTGCCGGCCGATACCCTCGGTCTGAGCGACGATGAACCCGCCGAGCGTGCCCACCACGATGCCGAAGAGCGCCAGCACGGGAAGCATCGTGACGCATGCGATGAAGCGCGGGGCAACGAGGTACTGGACAGGGTTCGTGGCCAATGAACGCAGCGCATCGATCTGCTCCGTTACCTTCATCGTGCCAAGCTCGGCCGCGATGGAGGAGCCAACCCGAGCGGCCACCACAACGGCGGCGAGGACCGGGGCCAGTTCGCGCGCCATCGTGATCCCCACGAGGCCGCCGACATATGTCCCCAGGCCCAGTTTTGCCATCTGGCTGGCAGTGTACAGCGAAAGCACCATGCCGCTGAATGCGATCGTGATCAGCGAAATGGGCATGCTGTTCATGCCGACATTCGCCATGGCAGGAAAGGCATCGCCCGGCGATAGAACGTACCGAAGCGCCTGCCAGAACAGGATGGAGACCTCTCCAATGTAGCCGAGAGTCCGTACCACCACATTATCCGCGGTGTCGAATGTCCTCAACGCCGGGCGATAGAAATATCGGATGATCTTTCGCATGATTGTCAGGTCGTCGGCGCGGGCCACGTTCGGGTCAGCACACCGCTCACCAGCGTGACCGCTTCCTTTTCGTCTTTCAGCCAGCCCTTCGGCACGTCGGCGCGGCCGTCCGCGCCGGTCGCCACTTCTGTTTGCGTGCCGCCGGGCTTCGTCAGTATGATCTCCTGCCCCTTCACGGGATTGTTATTCACGTCACGGATCGTGATTCGGAGCGTGCCCTCGTTCCAGGCAAGCAGCATCTTGCCGGCGGGGCCGGGCAACACGTTGTACGTGCGGTTCAGGACCACCTTGCCGGCCGGGTCCATTGCGGCGACGGTTGCGCGGCCCGGCTTGTAGCCGTACAAGCCTGCGTCCTGCCCCACAAACGCTCCGCCATTGAGAGTACCCCAGAGACCGGCCTTTAGTCCCGCGGGATGGGCCACGTTCTGTCGGGAACCGTCCGACGGGAGGTCCGAGGGCTCGCCACCCCTCGCGTCAAGGGATCCGCCCGGGGTGATCTTGAGGGAATCGTCGAACACCAGCAGCGCATCCGCCACCTTTCGCACCTGCCCATCGGATGGGCAGTTGATGACCAGGCCGCGCACGCTCAAACACGTCGATCCGCCGCCGTCCAGGTTCAGCGCGTCTACCGCGCCGAGGCCCTTCATGGCTGCGGCAAGTTCCGGAAGGCTCATACCCCGGCTCAACGCCTGCCTGCCATCCACCGCAACGATCAGCACGGTGCCGTCGTTCTTCACCCCCACGGCGCTTCGCGGGTGCCGCGTGGTGCTGAAATCCGCAGCCACGTGCTCGCGTTCCAGCTCCAAGTCTTCCTTGCCAGCGGACAGGATGATCGGCCGGCCGGAAACGGCTTCGCGAACGGCCGCCCAGTCCTTTCCACCGTCCACAATATCGGTGCGAATTCTGATCCGCTTGCCGGATGCCGCGTGGGATTTCAGCCAACCCGCGGCCGCGCCGGTACCAGTCAGGACCAGGCCCTTTTTGGGGATTGCAACCGCGCCCGCTTCATCGCTCAGTGCCGTCACCACGGCATCCATTATTGAGCCTGCGCGGGGCGTGGGCTTCGAAGCCTCCAGCACGGCAACGGTCGCGGCCTTATCCGGGGTCCTCTCACCATAGACAGGAGCAAACAGGATGAGCTCACCGTCCCCCTGCTTGCGGTTCAGGCCGTTAAGCGCGACCCTGGCGCCGTCTTCCGCCGTCACCTCCGCCTCGAACACGGGACGGCCGAAGACCGTCTTTCCCCCGATGGTCAGTCCGAAAGCGCCGCACCCGTTCGCGGGTTCGCTGACGAGTTCGCCGTTGTGGATTTCCAGGCCCAGCGGGTCACCCGTGTACGGGAAGAAATCCGCGTTGATCCCTGCCAGCGCCCCCGTGCGGAGCACCTGATGGTTCACCGCCTCCATCCCGCCGCCGGGCTCTTCCACCGTGCCGCCGCCCAGCGATGCTTCCATACGGATGCCATGCTCGGCCGGTTTGACGGACAGCACATGGATCAATTCCGGGCCACCCGGCTCCGCCGCGGAGATGACAATCTGTGTCAATTCCACTCCGTGCGCAACGCTCACCCGAGTCGTCTGCGACGCTGCGGCGGGCAGACAGAGCGCTAGCAGCCAGAGTGACAGACGGGGTCTTCGCATAACGGGCTAACTCCAGAACGGTGGTCGTGGCCGCAAACGCGGCGTTCCTTGGCCCCATCTTAGCACTTGCGACGCACGCGCGACGCGCCGCCAGGCAAGTCGGATTGGGCGCAGGCCCCGGCACGAATCCGGCGTTTGCGCTGCTTTGGGTGCTTTGCGCAGTGAATTGGATGGTATTGTGCACAATCACACGTCATATGCTCGGTCGCTAACAAAAACGCACTCCTCAGGACGACGCGTGATATCGTCTGGCGGAATCTCCAGTGAAGGCCCACCCTGTCCCCCGCCGATAATACAATGAGAACAATATCCCACCCAGATGGTAATGAACCTGCGCAGCCTCATGAGGATGCCTCTTTGAGAACAGTACGAGACGTGATGACGGCGCACACTGTTAGCGCCCGCCCCACAACCCCGGTACATAACGCCGTGCTGCTGATGCGAACCCATTCGCTCTGCGCCATGGCAGTCATCGACGACGGCCAGGTAGTCGGAGTCGTGGACGCGGCCACGTTGTTCATGTACCAGCCGGACATTATGCTCCGGGACATTATGGGGCCAAGCGTCAGCGTCGATGCCGAGGCAACCCTCTCCACCGCCGCCTCTCTCATGCGCGCACACGGTCTCGCTGAGCTCCCGGTCGTAGATAGCGATCTGTGCGGCACCGTCAAGGCGGTTGACCTGCTCGGCGCATGGGCGATGCCGGTCGATCCGCTCACCGGGCTTCCCTGGCAGGACTCTTTCCGGCTCCGGTCGTCAACCGCATTGGCATCCGGCGAGGAACTGACTCTGCTCTTCTTCGATCTCGATGATTTCGGGGCTCTGAACAAGAAGCACGGACACATCGTCGGCGACCGCGCCCTCAAGGCCGTCGCGCACGCCATCCGGTCTGCGCTGGACACCAAGCTTGACATCGGATGCCGTTTCGGCGGCGATGAATTCGTGGTCAGCACGACCCGCCCGCGCGCGGAGGCAGTCGAATGGGCGGCTTCGGTCCGCCGCGAAATCCAGGCTCTTGTCGTCGAAGGACTCGAAGGCGGAGTGGGCGTCAGCGTAGGGATCGCCGGCGGCCTGCGTCACGGCGACCGGCCCGGCACCCACGGTCCCGCAACCCTCGATGACCTCATTAACCGTGCCAGCCAGGCATCTACCGTGGCGAAAGCCACGCCGTCCCACATCATGAGCCTGGACAAGGACGTCCCGCACGCCACGCCACGCCCGCAGGAACCGGCCTTCGAGCCCCGCGCGGCGCGCATCCGCATCCGCGGGATACAGGCGGATGTCGAAGGCGCCAGGATGCAGGCGTCGGTCCGCCTTGAACTGAAGGGCGTCCTGTACAACGGCCTGCACGAGGGCGCGTCCGACGACGCCCCGGCCACTATTGCGGAAGCCGCCGCCAAAGCCCTCAGCGGCTTCCTTCCAGCCGCCCACGCCATCCATCCCTCCTCCGTGAAACTGCATACACTGGACGACGGCAGCAAAGTGGTGATGGCGATGGTCCGTATGGACAGCCCGCACGGCCGCCAGAACCTCGTCGGCGTGGCCGATGCTTCAACGGACCCGCACCACGCGGTCGTGAAAGCCATCCTGGATGCCGTGAACCGTCCGCTGGAGGCCATCACGCTCCTGTCCGCCCCCGAACTCATCGCATCCCCATCGGTCCAAACAGCCGCCTCCCGAAACTAGAAGCAGATGGCGGCGGCCCGCATTCTGAAGCCCTGCCCATGAATGCCGTTCCCAGCGGCCGGCACGCGCTACCATGAAGGTGCGATGAAAAACCGATCAACCCATTTGAGACGCGCCGCGCTCCGCGGCGCGTTGTTTGTGTGCGTGGCGTCGCTCGGGGCGGCGCGTGCCGAAGACGGCTATGCGCGCGAGACGCTGAACGGCCTGGCCTTGCTCAGGGCGGGTGATCCGGCCGGCGCGGCTGTTGCCCTGGGACGCGCGATACGGTATGACGCCAACGACCCGACGGCGTGGATCACCTTCGGCGCCGTGCTCCTCGACACGTCCAACGTAACGGCCGCCCGCGGTTGCTTCCAGCGCGCAGGACGCCTGGACCCGTCATCGCCGCACGCCCCCCTCGGCCTTGCGCTCTGCGCCATGGCCGACGGCAAGAACGGCGATCCGGCGCGCCTTCTTGCCCAGTCCGCATCCCGGGGCTCCGGCGCCGCCTCGGCCCTGGCAACCTATCTGGACGCACTAAACGGCCGGCAATTCCAGCCACCCGCCGCGAGCGGCGCGTTCTCGTCCGCTCTCACGGCGTTCGCGGCGCGAAAATCGGGCGCGGAACCCGACTGGGGGTCGGCGCTCCCACTGACCTTCGCGCCGGTCCACTGGCCCCTCACCGCGTCGTTTGACGCCAAGCGCCCTCTGGAAATCCGCTGGCAGTCCAACCCGCGAATTCAACGCCCGCCGCGCGAGCCGGTGGAAGCGGTTTCAGGCTCCTCGGTGCTGAAGGCGCCGGGCTCAAGCGCCCTGGCCACCGCCAGCTTCGACATCGACGGCTCCCTGGCGTCGTTCACAAACGTCTCGCCGTTCGAGTGGACTTGGGACACCGGCCAGTGGCCGGACGGCTGGCACTTTGTTCATGCGACCGCGGTCACCACTTCCGGGTCAACTGTAACGCGCGACCGATGGGTGGCGACCTCGAACGCGCACAAATCGCCTCCCCGCGCCTATCCGGAACTCAAGGACGTCGCGGTGCTGTTGGACCAAGCGCTTGCGGTGCAGCCCGACGTGCGTTACCTGCATTTCGCCCTGGCGAAATCCGCCCTCGCCCAGCGCAGGCCGGAGGACGCCCGTGCCCAGCTGGAGGACGTGGTCGCCGAGGACCCCCGCTATCTCGACGCTGCCCACCTCTTGCGCGGACTGTCCGCCGCGGCGCGGCCACTGGAGATATGGCGCGGCGATCGGGCGTCGAAGCGCGTGGCCCTCACGTTTGATGACGGCCCGGACCCCCGCCATACGCCGCAACTGCTCGATGTGCTCGATCGGCTCAAAATCCCGGCGACCTTTTTCGTTGTCGGGAAGCAGGCGGCCGCTTATCCGGACACCATCAAACGGATGGCGCGGGCCGGCTACGAGATCGAGAATCACACTTGGAACCACCGAAATCTGAACCGCCTGTCCGCCGCGGACGCTCTTCGCGAACTGGCCTCCACAAAGCGGCTGATCGCCGGCCTTACCGGCGCTCCCACCCGATACTTTCGCCCGCCCGGTGGCAATATCGGCAAGGCCGCCCACCTCGCCGGCCGGGCGTTGGGTCTGCCGGCAGTAATGTGGACCTTCGCCAGCGGCAAGAGCGAAGGGCTGCCCCTCGAGGATATGGTCCCGCGCTTTGTCCACGCCGCGAAACCGGGATCCATCTACCTCATTCACAACGGAACTGAGAAGATTGAGGAATTGCTGCCCCTCGTGGTCCAGGCGCTTCACGCGAGGGGATATGAGTTCGTCCGCCTCGATGCGCTGGCGCCATAGGGGGGCCGCGATAGGCGCCCGCGGCGGCCCAACGGTACGCGAAAGCGAACCAACAGGGGGTTCCTACCGTCCAATTTGATATAATGAGTGTGTGCGGGGCGCAAGGCGTGTATAATACCGTGTGCGCCCGTCTCGGTGTATGCGCGCCGATCCGGATTGAGGCCGGAACCTAATCAAGGAGAACGATTTCCATGACCGTAACACCCAAACTGGCCCTGGTGGGCTTATGCGTGGCGGCCCTTGCGGCCACCGCCGCCCCGGGCCACGCCCAGAAGAAGCGCGCGCCGCGCGCCAAGTCGCGCATCACGGTGACCACATCTCGAGTGGAGCGCTCGCTGGCCGGCGTTCGGCTGGGAACCCGCCTGAACACCCTTTTCAGGCTGTTCGGTTCGCCCTCTGAAATCCAGTTGGGCGCGGGCAACGCCTCCGGATCCGGCGATCCAAATGCCGCATTTGGAGGGACCCCCTCTCCGTTCGGTGGCGGCGGCTTCCCGACTCCGGGCGGCGTACAGACGCTGGGCGGTCCCCCGATGCCGGGAGGCTCAACCCTGCCGATGCCAGGTGGTCCCCCGATGCCCGGCGGCCCCCCGATGCCCGGAGGGATGCCCACTTTGCCGATGCCCGGCGCTACCATGGACGCTGGCGGATTCCCCGGCGCTGGTGGGGCCACGGGAACCGATGCCACGGCCAACGTACCCACCGCAACCTATGTGTATCGTAATTTCAATCACCACAAGGGCCTTGAACTCGACGTCCAGGTGGATGCAGACGGCCGCGTGATCCAGATCATCGGCACCAGTCTGAAGAGCGTTCCCGGCGTCACCACCGCCCGCGGAATCGGCTTTGGCTCGCAGTACATCTCCACCACCGCACGCTACGGCGTCCCCGAATCCATGACCATGGCCAACGCGTTCATCCAGGCGAGTTACCAGGAGAAGGCGCACGTCGCCTTCCAGTTCCTGAACCAGAAGGTCGTGCGCATCGTCATCGCCGAAGTAGACTGAGGGACTGAGCGGGGCCGGGGGCGTTGGGTCTGGGACCGGAACGGATCGTGAGCGGGCATTCAGCCCTCTTCTCCCCCCGGCTCCCAACCTCGCATCCCTGGCCCCTATCGCATGGATTCCAAGGAAGAGATCCGCAGCAGGCTCGACATCGTGGATTACATCTCCGCGTACGTGCGCCTCACAAAGAAGGGTAAGAACTACCTCGGACTCTGCCCGTTCCACAGTGAGAAGACACCGTCGTTCAACGTCAATCGCGAGCAGCAATGGTACAAATGTTTCGGCTGCGGCGAGGGCGGAGACATCTTCAAGTTCGTCATGAAGACGGACAGCCTCACCTTCCGCGAAGCCCTCGAGCGCCTTGCCGACAAGGCGGGAGTCAAGCTCGAGGACCGAGGACCGTCCGCACCCAGCGCGGATAAGAAGGAGCGCGCCCGCGCCATGCACCAGGAGGCCGCCCGCTTCTACGCGGAACGCCTCTGGAACACGCCCGCGGCCCTCGAGTATGCCCGCCAGCGCGGCCTTCGCGATGAGTCGATCCGTGATTTTGGAGTCGGATGGGCCCCTGACGAGTGGGAAGCGCTGACAGGGCACCTGGCGCATATCGGCTGGACCGGGCGCGACGTCTATGAGGCCGGTCTGGCATCTACGCGCGAAGGCTCATCCACGTATTACGACCGTTTTCGCGGACGCCTCATGTTCCCCATCTTCGACATCCAGAACCGCGTCATCGCCTTCGGCGGTCGCATCGTCGGCGACGGCGAACCCAAGTACCTGAACTCCTCCGAGTCCGCAATCTTCTACAAATCCGGAACGCTCTACGCGCTCAACTTCGCGAATAAGCCCATCACGGAGCAAGACCGCGTCCTCGTGATGGAAGGCTACATGGACGTCATCGCCGCGCATCAGGCCGGCTTCGGGATCGCCGTCGCCACGCTCGGGACATCCCTCACGCCGGAACACGTAGCGATGCTCGCCCGGAAGACGAAACACGTGATCCTCTCCTACGACGGTGATTCCGCCGGCGTAAAGGCCACGCTCCGAGCCGGCCCGATGTTCGAAGACGCCGGAATGGACCTCCGCCTCCTGATCCTGCCGGACGGGCACGACCCGGATTCCTACATCAAACAGCATGGCTCCGCCGAATTCGCGGCCCGCCTTAACGACGCCGTACCGCTGATGGACTTCCAGCTATCCAACCTCAGAGCCGGCTACGACCTCGCGACCTCCGAGGGGCGCACCGAATACGTCAATGCATGCCTGCCTGTCCTGGTCACGCTCAGAAGCAACGTAACCCGCGACCGCTATGTCCGCCACCTTGCCGAGCTCTGGGCACAGGGCGATATGTCGCGCGTCGCGTACCGCGAGGAGGACATCCGGCGCGACCTTGCTTCGCTGCAGCGCCGGAAGCTGGCGGAACAGCGCGCCAAGTGGCATTCGCCCCAGGGACAGACACCGGCCCCCGGAACCCTGACGCGTTACGAGGAACCCGCGTCCCGCCCGGAACCTGCGTCAGGAATCTCCATGGCCGAACGTGTCGTACTCCGGGCACTACTTCTCGAGCCCGAATTGGTACGTCCCTTGCACATCCAGGCAGAGGAGTTCTCTGAGGGGCCCCATCGCCAAATCGCCACGCTGGCGCTTCAGACAGAAGCCGGTGAGCCCAGCCCGCTGTCCGACGTGACGAGCCTGCCGGACGCGCTGGCCAGGATCGTCACGGAGCTCTCATTGATGGAGTCACCGCCTATTGCTGCCGTCGAAGTGGAACAGGCGATCAACAAAGTGCGCATCCGCGCAAGACAACGCCGCCTCGCCGAACTATCCGCCTACATCGATACGCTGGAGCGGCTCGATCCGAATGACCCGATGGTCCAGGAGTGGAAAACGCTCCAGACCCAGCCCAGGGCGTCGGATCCGACCCGCCTCGGTTAGCGCCACCGCGTACGCTCGGCGCTATTCGCGCCCGAATGGGGCGCCGCAGGCCCGGACCCCACTGGGAAAGGTTCACAATGCCGCGTCAGACATCGCGATTGCCGGAACTCGATTCCGCCGCCGTTCCGCCGGCTGAAGGGCCGGTGAACGGCCCCGCCCGCGATCCGCTCGATGAACGGCCGCCGATCGGCAGCGAGCGCGCACCATCCCCGGCCGAAATGGAACTCGGTGAGGAGCGCGTGTCGGTGGACAACGAACCGCTCGACGACGTTGTCCGCATGTGGCTGCGCGAGGCGGGCCGCACGCCGCTCCTCGCCATCGATGATGAGGTCACGCTCGGCAAACATATCGAACGCGGGATCCGCGCCGCGGAAGCGCTGGCGGACAAGTCTTCGAACATGACGAACTCCCAGCGCCGGACCCTGCTCCTCCTCGTCGAGCGCGGCCACGCGGCAAGGGCACACCTGACCAGCGCCAATCTGCGCCTCGTCGTTGCCCTCGCCAAACGGTATCTCAACCGCGGGCTCACATTTGGCGACCTCATCCAGGAGGGCAATATCGGCCTCCTGCGGGCTGTCGAAAAATACGACCACCGCCGCGGATACAGGTTCAGCACCTACGCCACGTGGTGGATACGCCAGGCAATCACCCGTTCCATCGCCGACCACGGGCGGACCATCCGCGTGCCGGTCCACATGATGGATTGCATCGCCCGCTTCGCCCGCGCCCAGAACCAGTTATCGCAAACCCTCGGCCGCGATCCGACAATCGAGGAAATCGCTTTCGAGCTCGAAGTGCCCGTGGACCGCGCCAAGGAAATCGCATCGATCATCCCGGAACCCATGTCGCTCGAAACGCCACTCGGCGAAGATGATGAGGCGCACCTCGGAGACTTTCTCGTTGATTCGGACGCCTCTTCGCCGATGGACATCCTCTACCGAGGCGCACGGCGAGACCAACTGGAGATGCTTCTGGAGGATGTGCTCAGCGAACGCGAGCGTCAGGTTCTTGGTCTCCGCTACGGGCTCACGGACGGCGTCTCCCATACGCTGGAGGAAGTGGGCCTGGCCGTTGGCGTCACGCGCGAGCGCATCCGCCAGATCGAGGCCCGCGCGATGAAGAAGCTTCGCCATCCCAGCCGCTCCAGCCGCCTGCGCGACATCATGGAGTGACCGCCCCATCGGCGAACGCCGATGGGGCAAGTCGTCGCCCTGAAGGGGCGCCATGTCCCGCCGCATTCACTGCTGCGCCGCTGATCGCCTAGATCACTTCCAGATAGTCGCGATCCGGAAGCGTCGGGAAAACGGCGTGCGGCTCCGCCTGATACCAGAACGCCGTGCTGCTGATGTCGTCCTGCATTGGCAGGTAACGCCCGCCCGAGCGCCATCCCAGCGCCTGGATCGTGACCTTCAAATCCTGCTCGAAGCGGATCGGGTCCATTACGTGCCATCGGTAGATGCTGAACCGCTGGTTGCACTGGTAGAGGCCGTCACCCTTGATAACTTGCGTCAAGCCCGTGAATGGCGTGCTGTAGAGGCAGTACTGCCCCTGCGGTTGCTCCCAGTCCCACGCTCCGCCGAAATAGTCCTCGGTGCCGGTTCCGCAGATGGTCGGGAACGCGCCGTCACCGTCCATATAGAACTTGATCTCGCCTTCACCCCACCAGTTGTTGTTGTTCACGCCCCACGCCAGGTACGTGCCGACGTAATGCCCCCAGCCCTTCACTCCGTCGAGGATCGTGTGCACTTCCTTGTACGGCAGCGGGTTGTTGCGACGCCATTGCGCGTGGAAATACGCCGAATCAGAAGGCACCTCGGTCAGGGTGTAGTCGACCTGATAGAAATAGCCGCCGCAGTCCTCATCCCACAGGTTCTCGATCGTGATGCGGGCGGATTTTCGGAACGGCATCTCCCAATAAGAGTTGAACCCGCCAGCCGGGTTCACGGCGATCGGCAGACTGTTTACGTTCGCCCTCTGGCACCATCCGTTGCAGAAGAAGTCGCCGATCGGCGTTTCCACGCTGGGCGTCTCTTCACCATCCCAATAGATGCGCAGCACCAGACGGCGCCACCAGTCCGGGTGCACAGTACTCCAAATATGCTGGATCGCGCCCGGGCCATCGATCTCCGCAATGGTGGCGATGGACTTCGCCGGGACGGTGATGCAGGGTGACACCTTCCAGCCCTGGCCCAGATCACGGGCGGCGCCTCTGCCTGGCGGCGGCATGGCCATTCCGCCCTTACCCTTTTCCCCTTTGAAGTTCTCCGCGCTGATGCTTCGCGTTTGCGCCTTTGAGAGCCGCGAAATACTGTGCAGGCCCATCCCAAGCCCGTTGAATCCGTCCATGCTGCGCCCCTTTGCGTGTGTGTTCTGGGAGCCCGATGGCCCCAACCAGTTTAGCAACTTGCCGCGGGCCGTATGCGGGGTGTGAACCTGAAATCGGGACCTTCCCGGTCCGCAACCCGGCATTCCTCGCGCAACGCCCCGTCCGCGCCGGACTAATCGGGTAGGCGGGGTCGTTACCGGCCCCGCCTCCCACACCACCCGGCATGCGGGTCCGCACCGGGCGGTTCACTCAGACTTAAGCGCGTGGTATCTCTCCGCGAGAGACGAGAATCCCATCTGGATGAGCTTGGCGTTA